>DATAIB010000352.1:0-3006 GCA_036262855.1 Candidatus Limnocylindrales bacterium | reverse complement strand
GGACCTCTGGATCATCTACGAGATCGCGCGCCGGCTCGGCCGCGACTGGGGCGAGGCATCCGCGGAGGCCACCTGGAACGAGGTCCGGCAGGTCTCGCCGGTCCATCGCGGCATGTCGTACCAGCGCCTCGAGGAGCTCGGGGGCATCCAGTGGCCGTGCTGGGATGAGAACCATCCCGGCGAGCTGTTCCTGCACTCGCGCCTGTGGGAGAACCCGGTGCCCGGCCTGCGCGCGCCGTTCGTGGCGGTGGACCACGACCCGCCGGTCGACAAGCTGTCCGACGAGTTCCCGATCAGGCTGACCACCGGCCGCCGTCTGGACTCCTACAACACTGGTGTCCAGTCCGGCGGCTTCACCTCGCCGCTTCGGCGCGGCGAGTCGCTCGACATCTCGCCGGAAGACGCTGCCGCGCTCGCGCTGGCCGACGGCGAGCGCGTCCGGATCACCTCCCGGCGCGGCTCGATCGAAGCACCCGTGCGCATCGACCCCTCGCTGCGGCCGGGCCTCACGTTCATGACCTTCCACTTCCAGGACGACGTCCAGACGAACATCCTCACGATCGATGCGACGGACCCCAAGTCCGGCACCGCGGAGTTCAAAGCGACCGCGATCCGCATCGAGAAGCTGGAGTCGCCCGTCCCCGCCTGATCGGGCGAAACGGCACTTGGGTGCGCGCCGTGCGGCCGGCAGACTCGGTCGTGGAGGTACCGCCATGTTCAAGCGCGCATTCATCGTCGGAGCGGCCGCAGCCGCCGGTGTCGGAATCGGGGTTTCCAAGGCCCGCGCGGAGTTCCGTTCGTGGGGCATCGATCCCGAAGCGCAGGCTCGCAGGCTGCCGGGCGACGAGCTGGTGCCGGGGGCGGAGGCGATCGACACCCGCTCGCTCACGATCGCGGCCGCGCCGGAGGCAGTGTGGCCGTGGCTCGTCCAGATGGGCTACGGGCGCGCCGGCTGGTACAGCTGGGACCAGCTCGACATGAACGTGCAAAGCGCCGACCGGATCGTCCCGGAGCTCCAGGACCTGCAGGTCGGCGACATCGTGCCCACGCATCCCGGCGGCGGGTTCGAGGTCCGGATCCTCGAGCCGGGCCACGCGCTGGTGCTGTATGCCGATCGTGAGCTGATCGAGGCGCAGGCGAAGGCGATGCCGCACGGCGTCGACGACGCCTCGACGAACGTCCGGGCGACCGGGCTGTACCTCGAGAAGACCATGCAGGGCGACTTCCAGGCGAGCTGGGCGTTCATCGTCGAGCCCGATGGCGAGGGCGGCACGCGGCTGATCGAGCGGTTCCGCGGGCACATGGCGCCGGCGCCCGCCGCGGATGGCGCGACGAAGCCGATGCCCAAGCTCGCCGGCCCGATGCTGCTCTTCGGCCTGTTCGTCATGGTCCGACGCCAGCTGCAGGGCATCCGCGACCGCGCGGAGGGGCGACCGATCGCCGCGACGTGGTTCACGAACCTGTTGCCGAAGGCTCCCGCGGCGCGACCAATCCCCGGCTGACCCAACTCCGCGCGGGGTGGCCCGCATTTACACTCGGCGGCGATGGACCTCCACGTCATCGGGCCGCTGGCGTCCCAGGCCGAGCGGGCCGCGGTGGATGCGGTGCTCGGGCCGGCCGCGAGCGGCTGGCAGGGCGGCGGACGGGACATCCGCACCGAAGGTCACGTCGCGCTCGGCGGCCACGAGGCGCGGGGGCGGCGGGACCTGCTGCTGCCGGCGCTGCACGCGCTCCAGGATCGCGTCGGCCAGATCACCCAGCCGGGCCTGAACTACGTCTGCCGGCGCCTGTCCGTGCCGCCCGCCGAGGCGTACGGCGTGGCGACGTTCTATGCGCTGTTCGCCACGAGTGACCGCCCGCCCACCGTCGCCCACGTCTGCGACGACATCGCGTGCCGGCTCAAGGGTGCCGAGGAAACCTGCCACGCGCTGGAGCGGTCGCTCGGACCTGCAGGCTCGAAGGCGCGGGACGGCAACGTCGGCTGGCTGCGATCGCCGTGCCTGGGCCTGTGCGAGCTCGCGCCTGCGGCGATGTTCACCATCGCCGGCGAGCAGCCGGTCCGTGGGACCTCCGGCCCCATCGATGCGGCCGGGATCCTGAAGCGCCTCGAGAATCTGCGCTCCACCAACCCGACCCCGCTGGACGTGGCGGCTCGCGCGTCCGTGCCCCAGGCGGGCGATCCCGGCCTGACGCTGCTCGCACGTGTTGGCGTCGCGGACCCCACCTCGATCGAGGACTACCAGGCGCACGGCGGGTTCCGCGCCCTCGAGGCGGCGCTGGAGATGGGCGCCGAGGCGGTGGTCCGGGAAGTGACGGACGCGAAGCTCGTGGGCCGCGGCGGCGCCGCGTTCCCGACGGGCCGCAAGTGGGCCGCCGTGGCATCCCAGCCCGCGCAGCCGCACTACGTGGTGTGCAACGCGGACGAGTCAGAGCCCGGCACGTTCTCGAACCGGATCCTGATGGAGTTCGACCCCTTCGCGGTCGTCGAGTCGATGACGATCGAGGGCTTCGCGACGGGCTCGTCTCGCGGGTACCTGTACATCCGCGGCGAGTACCCGCTCGCGGAGTCGCGGATGCTCGACGCGATCGAGGACGCGCGGGCCGCCGGGTACCTGGGCGCCTCGGTTGCCGGCAGCGACTTCGCGTTCGACATCGAGCTCCGGCGCGGCGCGGGCGCGTACATCTGCGGCGAGGAGACGGCGCTCTTCGAGTCGATCGAGGGCAAGCGCGGCGAGCCGCGCAACAAGCCACCGTTCCCGGTCGAGGTCGGGCTGTTCGGCAAGCCGACCGCGATCAACAACGTCGAGACGCTCGTGAACGTGCTCCCGATCCTGGCCGACGGCCCCGGCGGCGGCGCGCGCTATGCCGCCACGGGAACGGAGGGTTCCACCGGCCCGAAGCTGTTCTGCCTGTCCGGCAACGTGGCGAAGCCCGGCGTGTACGAGGTCACGTTCGGGGCGACCCTGCGCGAGCTGATCGAGCTCGGCGGCGGCGTGCCCGGCGGGC
>DATAIB010000351.1:0-6138 GCA_036262855.1 Candidatus Limnocylindrales bacterium | reverse complement strand
GGCACCGCGGCGGTCCGCCCGAGCGCTCCGCTGATCGCGTTCACGACCGGCGTCGTGGCGAGCGCGTAGCCCACCGCGGGATCCACCTTCGACTCGGCGAACACGACACCGCCGACCGTGCCGTCCTGGAGCACGAAGGGCCCGCCGCTGTCGCCCGGGATCACGGTGGCCCGCAGCTCCACGATCCTGCGTGTGACGCGGCTGTCGCCCGTGACATCGAGGCCGGTCGCGAGGTACGTGGCCGCGACCGTTGCGGGCTCCACCGTCTCGTTGCCACCACCCGGATACCCGACGGTGGCACCGACGTCGCCGCGGCTCGGCTCGCCGGTGGTGAACTTCAGCGGCGCGGCCTTGACGTCGCCCGCGAAGAGCACCGCGATGTCGAGCTCGAGGTCGACGAACACCGGTACGGCCCCGTAGGAGTTGCCGGACGTCTGGACGATGATCGACTTCGCGCCGACCACCACGTGCGCGTTGGTCACGAGATAGCCCGGCGCGACGACGAACGACGAGCCGCTCGCGCGCTGGTTGCAGCCGTCGGCCTGGACCCGGAGCACGGACGGCGCCGCGCGCTCGCCGATCTGGCGGGCGAGGGCGTTCGATGGCAGATCGATGGCAGGCGCCGGCAGCTGCTCGAGGCCGATGAAAACGTTCGGCAGGCCGCTGTCGTCCAGGAGGTTGCCGAGCCCGAGGACGATCTCCGTCGGCGGCGGCAGGAACGCGTCGACCACGCGCAGCGCGGTCGACTTCTGGGCATACGAGCTGAGCGTCGGGAACGGGCCGGACGCGATGACGCCGCCGGCGAGCCACAGGATCAGGATGGCCTGCCCGAGACCGACGAGGCCGCCGCCCACGCGATCAAGCGCGCCAAGGAGCCCCTGCCCGAGGGCCTGGGAAGCCTGCCGGCCCATTGCCGCCCCGAGCGCCTCGCCGAGCCCGACCAGCCCGAGCAGGACCGACAGCACGATGATCGCCCGGATCGGGGGTGGCAGGCTGTCGAGGAGACCGGTGAACGCAGGGAGGATCGCGAGCCCCGCGAGCGCGGCGACGGCCGCGCCCAGCAGCCCGATGAGCTGCGGCAGCGCGCCTGAGCGGACCCCGAGGATCACCGCGATCAGCAGGATCCCGATGGCGACCAGATCCAGCGGGTTCACCGTCGGATCGTGCCACAGGTACGTTGCCGGGGCGTCTCAGGCCACCTCGAACCGATACCGGCTCGGCGGCTAGTGCACCTCGAGGGTGATCGTCGGGGCGTCACCCTGCGCCGCCAGCTTCCAGTCGCCGACTGCCAGCGTGCCGAGGTCCACGGTCGTCGCGCTGAGCTGCGCGATGTCGATGCACGCAACCTCGCCCTTGCCCGCGCCCTCGATCACGATGAACGAGATCGTGTGCGCGGCGTCGTCCTTCGTGATCTCGACGTGGTCGAGCTGGCTGCACGGCGCGACGCCACTCCACCAGCGGAGGTCGGCGATCACGCTGCCGTCGTCCTTCTGCAGCGCTCGCACGAGCTGGACGTTCACCGGGTGCTGGTTCTGGAGGTCCGTGCCGGGCGTGAGGTAGGTCGCCTGGCCGAAGAGCGGGTCCTGGTTGGGGTCGCCGCCGCCACCCGGGAACGGGATCCCGATCACCCCACTGCCAGCGTTGCCGTCGCTGCCGCCACCGCTGCCGGGGTTCGTGATCGTGCCGCCGCTCCCACCCCCGCTGCCCGAGCTGCCGTTGCCGGGGTCGCCCGGGACGCTCGTCGGGGTGGGCTGCGGGGTGCCGGTCGGGGAGGTCGTCGGTGGCGCGGTCGCTGCTGTGCCGCCGCAGGCGGCCAGGGTGAGGACGAGGCTGGCAAGCAGGACGGAGTGCGTCGGACGAGTTGGCATGGGCGCGAGACGTTTCGACCCGGCCGCGGGTTCCGACTGGCTCAACGGGTGCCGACCCGGCCACTGAACGATCCCTGCAACCGAACGTCGGCGGCGCGCGACGTGCTGGTTGCGCATCGCTCACGACACTGGCCGGGCCCCAGCAGCCCATCGAAGGAGTGACTCCATGTCCAGCGCCTGGCAGCCCGCCGAGACGCGGCGAATCGCCGAGATCATCAAGGACATCGACATCTGCATGCTCGTGACCCGCGCCGACGGCACGGTTCGCGGACGGCCGATGTCGAACAATCGCCGCGTCGAGTACGACGGCGACAGCTGGTTCTTCAGCTACCGCGAGACGCCGAAGATCCGCGAGATCGAGGCCGATCCCAACGTCGAGCTGGCCTATGTCGGCACCGACAAGGGCGCGTGGGTGTCGATCGAAGGGACCGCCCAGGTCGTCGATGAGCCAGACCGGAAGCGCGAGCTCTGGGACGACTCGCTGAAGGCGTGGTTCGACGGCGGCCCCGACGACGAGCGACTCGTGCTGCTCAAGGTTTCCGCGGACCGCATCCACGCGTGGGCCGACGGCAAGGAGACGGTGGTCGAAGCCGGTGGGCCGGCACGAGTGATCGAGGCGCGCCCGGACTGACCGCGCTTCCGGCGTCCCGTCGTCGCCGCTCGGCGACGCGGGGCGCGCGGGCACTGGCGCTCGGGCCCACGCGCGGCTGCCTAGCCTGCGGCGCTCGGCCTCGTGTCGACGCGGGCCGGGTGTGCCGCCTCGTAGGCGGCGATCTCATCGGCCTTGCCCAGCAGGTAGCCGAGCTCGTCCGTGCCCTGCAGGAGCATGACCTTCGAGAACGGATCGACATCGAACGGGAGGTCCTCGTCGCCCGGCAGGTGCACGACCTGCGCCTCGAGATCCACCGTCAGCTCCGTGTCGGGCGCGCGACGGACCAGCTCGAACAGTTGCTGCAGCCGCTCGGGCTCGACGATGATCGGCAGCAGGCCGTTCTTGAGCGAGTTGCCCTTGAAGATGTCGGCGCAGCTCGTCGTGATGACGGCCTGGATGCCCCATGCGACGAGCGCCCATGGCGCGTGCTCGCGTGACGAGCCGCACCCGAAGTTGTCGCCCGCGAGGAGGATCTTTCGGCCGTACATCTGGGGCTTGTCGAGGACGAAGGTCGGCTCCTTGAGGCCGCCGTCGGCTTCGTAGCGCCAGTCGTGGAAGAGCGCGTCGGCGAGGCCCGCCTTGTCGGTGATCTTCAGGTAGCGGGCGGGGACGATCTGGTCCGTGTCGACGTTCTCGGCCGGCAGCGGGATGACCGCGCTCGAGAACGTGGTGTAGGGCTGGTCCGGCACGTCAGCGACCCCCGACGCCGGCAAGCGATTCGATACCGGGGAGCCGCCGCGGGTCTGCGATGACCCCGGCCACCGCCGAAGCCGCAGCAGTGAGCGGCGAGGCGAGGAACGTGCGGCCGCCCTTGCCCTGGCGGCCCTCGAAGTTGCGGTTCGACGTGCTCACCGCGTACTGGCCGGGCTGGAGCTGGTCGCCGTTCATCGCGATGCACATGGAGCAGCCCGCCTCGCGCCAATCCGCCCCGGCGGCGCGGAAGATCTCGTGGAGGCCCTCGCGCTCGGCCTCGCGCTTCACCTCGTCCGAGCCGGGGACGACCATCAGCCGCACGCCGTCGGCGACGTGGCGGTCCTTGAGCGCGGCGGCGGCCAGGCGCAGGTCGCTGATGCGGCCGTTCGTGCAACTGCCGATGAACACGACGTCGACCTTCTGGCCGAGGATCGACTGGCCGGGTGTGAGGTCCATGTACTCGAGTGCCTGCTCCAGGGAGCGGCGCGAGCTGCCTTCCTCTGCCGTTGCCGGATCCGGAACGCGGGCGGAGATCGGCAGGCCCATGCCCGGGTTCGTGCCGTAGGTGATCATCGGCTCGAGCGCGGAGGCGTCGATCGAGATCGACCTGTCGAACGTCGCCCCGTCGTCGGTCGGCAGCCGGCGCCATCGTTCGACCGCCTGATCCCAGGCCGCGCCATGGGGCGCGTGGGGCCGGCCGTGCAGGTACTGGAACGTCGTGTCGTCCGGCGCGATCAGGCCGGCGCGGGCGCCTCCCTCGATCGACATGTTGCAGATCGTCATGCGCTGTTCCATCGACAGCGCCTCGATCGCGGTTCCGCGATATTCGAACACGTGGCCCGTGCCGCCGCCGACGCCGATGCGCGACAGCAGGTTCAGGATCACGTCCTTGGCGCTCACACCGGGGGCGAGGCGGCCGTCGACTCTGACCTCGTAGGTCTTCGGCTTGCGCTGGAGGAGCGCCTGGGTCGCGAGGACCATCTCGACCTCGCTCGTGCCGATCCCGAACGCGAGCGCCCCGAACGCGCCGTGGGTGCTCGTGTGGCTGTCGCCGCACACGATCGTCATGCCCGGCTGCGTGAGCCCGAGCTGCGGCCCGATCACGTGGACGATGCCCTGGTTCGGGTCGCCGAGCCCGTGGAGCGGGATCCCGAACTCGCGGCAGTTGTCGGTGAGCTGCTGCACCTGCGCGGCGGCCATCGCGTCGACGATCGGGAGATTTCGGGGCGTCGTTGGGACGGAGTGGTCCGCGGTCGCGACCGTCCGCTCCGGGTGCGCGACCTTGAGGCCGCGCTTCCTGAGTCCCGTGAATGCCTGCGGGCTCGTCACCTCGTGCACCAGGTGCAGGTCGATCGCGAGGATGCTCGGCGCGTGCTCCGACTCGTGGACGACGTGCTCGTCCCAGATCTTCTCGACGAGGGTGCGCGGCGAGTTCGTGGCAGCCATGGCGGCACATTCTGCCGTACCGCCGCGAATTGCCCGATGCGACGTGGGTAGCGGCATCACCGGGCTGGCAGCCCGAATTCGGTGGCAACTGTGCGCCCGACTGGGGTGGTGGCCCGGCTAGGAACGGATTCGGGCGTGATTCGTGTCGCCCACTGGGCTACTGGGCCAGTTCGTGACATCGGTGCCACCAATGCCGGGCCGGCAGCCCGATCACGTGAACTCCGAGGCGGATTACGGGCGGGCCACAAGGCGGTATCCGCCATTCGGCCGCCGCCGCGTCGCCCACAGCAGTGCGGCTCCCGGCCAGTGCGCGGTCCCCAGCAACGAGTCGAGGGCATCCCGTCCATCGGCGGGGAACGAGGCTCGAACCAGGCTTCGATGCGTGTCGACGATCTCGCGATTCGTGCGCGTGTCGCGCACGATCAGGAGGCACGACACCGCCGGTCGGGGCACCAACCGCGGCCAACCCTCCCAGGAGGGGAGACCTGCAACCTTCTCCTCGGACCATCGCACAAGCTGTTCGAAACGGCGGAGCTCCGACTGGATCTCCGTGGCGACGAAATGCGCCTGCGGTGGGTCGTGCAATCCGAGATCAATCCAACCGCGGGTCGGCTGCCTGACCGCAATCTCCGCAAAGCGAATCCAGCGCGAGTGAGCGTCCCGGAGCGTTGCCTCCGCGATCGCCGCCTGGATGTGGTCTCGCAGCGCCGGCCCGGTATTCGGGTAGAGGCGGAGCGGGAAATCGGCGCCGAGGCCGCGACCGATACGGAGGCATGTCTCGAGCGAAGGTTTCGCATCGCCTGCCTCGATCTCGCGCAGGAAGCTCGCATCGATCCCGGCCGCACGGGCCAACTCCGCGCGGGTCACGCCGGCGTCGGTGCGCAAGCGCTCTACCTCGAGGCCGAACGCGACCAGCATGCGACGCAGCTCCGTGGCAATGGCGCCGGAGCGTTCGACGCGACCCATCTCCGGAAGGAAGCAGACGGCGCTCTCCGGCGGCTTATTCCCCGATCGATCCGGATCGTTCGAAGCAACCGAAAATCGGCGTGATTCGCAGCATGGGCGACGGTCTGCGGACCTGACGCCTTCAGTTCAGGAGCGTGGGAGCGATAGCTGGAACGTCGCGCCCGAGCCGGGTGCGCTCGTGACCGCGAGCCGGCCCCCGTTCCGGTGGGCCAGGCTGCGCGCGATCGCGAGGCCGAGGCCGCTGCCCTCGGGCGCGCCGGCCTCCGAGTGCACGCGGTGGAACGGCTCGAAGATCTGCTCGAGGTCGGCCGGCGCGATGCCGGGCCCGTGGTCGCTGACCTCGACGAGCGCGTGCCGGTCCGCGGATCGCGTGGTGATGCCGGGTGGCGGGGCAGCCGCGCCACCGCTGTAGCGGATCGAATTGTCGAGCAGGTTCTCGACGATCCTTCCGATGTCCGACGGATCGGCAGCGACCCGGAGGTCTTCGGCCAGCGTCAGCCGCGCTCGCGGGAG
>DATAIB010000350.1:0-1935 GCA_036262855.1 Candidatus Limnocylindrales bacterium | reverse complement strand
CGTAGATGTCGTGCATGAAGGCCGAGAGCCGGTCGACGTCGGGCATGCGCTGACCGACGTAGAGGTCGAGGAACGCGATCCAGTTCCAGAGCCCCGTCGGCTCGAGCGGGCTCGAGTGCACGCCGTTGGTCAGCATGATGTGGACGTCGCGGCGCTTCGGCAGCGACTTGAGCAGTGTGACGAATCCGCTCCCGGTCTGCTCGTCCTGCCACGCGCCGGAGATGAAGACCGGCACCTCGATCGACGGCGCCCAGGTGATTGGCGACCGCGCGTCCATCACGGCCGGCGTGTAATACGGCGTATCGCGCGTGAAGGCCACGGGATCCTGGGTCTGCAAGCGCAGCTTCTGATTGTCGAGGCAGATCGTGTCGCCGTTGTTGACCCGGTTGATCGCCCACGACTGACCGCCCTCCGGCGCCGGCTCGGCGTCGGACGCACGCTCGGCGAGCCAGGTCTCGGCGAAGCCGTTGTTGAAGATACCGCCCGGGAATCCCGGCCCGCGGTAGATGTCACCGATCACCGAGAACGGCGCGATCGCTGCGAGGTGCGGAGGATTCGCGCCCCCGACGAACATCTGGCTGATGCCGGGGAACGAGATGCCGACCATGCCGATCTTCCCCAACGCCCAGGACTGCCGCCCGACGATCTCGATGATGTCGTACCCGTCCGCCGTCGTCGGGAGGTCGAAGAGATCGATGATGCCGCCCGAGCAACCCGAGCCGCGCATGTTGACGGCCACCGTGGCGTAGCCGAGTGCCTGCGCGAGCAGCGTCGACGGCTGCGGATTGTCGGGGTCGGAGGCGGCATACCCGGAGTACTCGACGACCGTCGGGTAGATGTGACCGGGTGAGAGCGAACCGCCGAGCGGCGCGCGGACCATCGCGGAGAGCAGCGTCCCGTCCCGCATCCGGATGTAGTTGAGCCCTGCCACCAAGGCCGGCTGCGCGTCGTAGTACGACGCCGGCGGATGGTCCTCGAATCGGAGCGTCGTTGCCGCCGTCGTCGCATTGTTGGGCTCGCGCACGAAGTACTGCGCGCCGTACGCCAGATCGCGGAAAACCAAGCTTCCCAAGCGATCGACGAGGCCGCTCGCGACGTCTTGATGCTGCGCGTTCTCCAGCACGAGCTGCGTGCCTTCGACCTGGTTCTGGATCGCGACGAAGCCGATACCCGACTGCACGTCCAGCGCGGCGGCAGGGGTAACGGCACAGAGCGCGAGCAAAGCGCCGCACAGCAAACGACGGTGACTCTTCAGCATGGATTGTCCTCGAGCAGGTCTCATTCGGGCCACGGCAGCGCCGAATGGAGGCCGGACAGTACTCGGGACCCGGCAAAAAATCCAGAAAAATCTGGCATCGAGCCGCGAGTCGGCCGAGCGCACGATTTGCGCTCCCCGCATGCACCCGCCATCTTCGATCCATGAGCTGGCAACCGGCCCTCGAGCCCGCCGAAGAGCCGCGCAGCTGCCCCGGTCTCGAAACCGTGGTGGCCCCCCGCCCCCGTGATCTCGGTGGCTTCGAGGTGCGGCGGCTTCTCCCCGCCGTCGCCCACCGCTCGGTCGGGCCGTTCGTCTTCTGGGACCAGATGGGGCCGGCGACGTTCCCGCCGGGACGTGGCATCGATGTGCGGCCTCACCCCCACATCGGGCTCGCGACCATCACGTATCTCTTCGCCGGCACGATCCTGCATCGCGACAGCCTCGGCTCGGTACAGCCGATCGAGCCCGGCGCCGTGAATTGGATGACCGCGGGTCGCGGGATCGTCCATTCCGAGCGCACGCCGCCCGACCTCCGTCCGAGTGGATCTCCGCTCGCCGGCATCCAGGCCTGGGTCGCGTTGCCCCGCGAGCAGGAGGAGTGCGCGCCGGCCTTCGTCCACCATCCGGCGGCCTCGCTGCCCGTTCTCGACGACGGGGGCGCGACCATCCGCGTCCTC
>DATAIB010000349.1:0-6868 GCA_036262855.1 Candidatus Limnocylindrales bacterium | reverse complement strand
CACGCCGTACGCGTCCATCCGGTCCTGGCCCGCGCCCATGCCGCCGATCACGCCCGCGAGCCCGCCCGACCAGCCCTCCACCTGCGGCTGCGTGATCGCCACGGAGGTCCCGGCGCCGCAGACGTCGTGGCGAATGACCGGATCGGTCGCCTTCTGCCAGGCGAGCCCATCGGGGCTGGTCGCATACCCGATCTCGCCGCGAGCGCTGTTCCCGGGACCCTGGCCCTCGTACCACATCGCGTAGCCCGCGCCGTCGCGACGAACGGCGCCGGCCGCCGCGAGCTGGCTGTCCCAGGAGCCGGACGGGCCGTGGTCGAGGACGACCGCCTGGTCGAGCTTCCACGGGCCTTCGGGCTTCGGCGCGCTCGCGCGCCAGCTCGTGAAGGTGGTCGGGCTCGAGGCGTGCGCGGCCCAGCCATAGAGCAGCCACGTTCCGTCATCGAGCTGGAGCGCGGCCGACGGGATGGCCATCGGGCGAACGAGATCCATGCCGAGGTCGGTGAGGATCGGGTCAATTCTGATCTGCCAGTCCCTGCCATCGGTCGATCGGGCGACCGTGACGATCTGGTCGCCCGGGGCATCCCCGAACCAGACGACGAACAGCACGAACCCGCCGTCCTTGTCGCGCGCCGCGGTTGCCGGGAGCACCCAGTGATGGTCCTTCGGGCCGGCGTCGGAGGCGATCATCGGGCCGGAGGTATCGAGCGCCAGGCGCATCGCCGGCCCGAGCGCGATCGTCGCCACCGGCTTCGCCGTGGACGGCAGCGACGCCGCGGGCCCGCTGGACGAGGACGCGGGCGCGGGAGCCCCGGACACCGGCGGCGTCCCGGAGCCGGGCGTGGTGCACCCGGCGATCAGGATGGCGAGAAGCAGCATTGGCGCCAGTCGTTGTTGCATGCCATACCGAGTCGGCGGGGCCGCCCGGTGTGACAGCCGGGCCCTCGTTGTTCGAGGTCAGATCGGTCGGACGAACAGCTGGTAGCCGCCGTTTGGGTTCCGGAGGAGCTGCAGGGAGAAGCCCTGCAGCTCGGTGGTCGCGGTCCCGGTGGGTTCGAGGGTCTTCACGGCGTCGAGCACCCACTGCGCGAGCGCGTTGCCGACGGCCTGCCCGTTTGCCGCGATCGCGGCTGCCTTCGCGAGGGGTACGCCGATGTCGCTGCGCGATGCAGGCGAGTCATCGATCGTGAGGTCCGCCTTCACGTGGACCTCCACGGGCCGGCCGTCGGCAGCTTCGCTCACGATCACGACGGAGATGTAGGGGCCGGCGTCGGCCGGCGCGCTGCAGATGGCACCTTCGCGCACCGGATCGCTCGGGCCGGGCCCGATCGACGGGTAGGGGCTGCCCGCCGCACAGCTGTAGTGGAGGCGCATGAAATCGGCTCGCATGTCCAGCGTCGGGCGGAATGCGCCGTGGATCCCCGGCGATGGCGACGCGCTGGGCGACACAGGCGCCAATCCCCCGGGCGCGAGCGCGATCGCGGACACCAGGAGCAGCACGAGGGCCGCCAGCGACCCCGCAAACACCGGCACCGGCCGTCGACCCCGAACTGCACCGGCGAGCCCCGCACCGGGGGCAAGCGCCGCGTCAAGCACGCCGATCGGCAGCTCTTCCGTCACGAGCCCGCGCGCGGCCCGCGAAAGGGCGTGGTCGAACCGCGCATCGAGGTCGTCCGGTCGTCGATCGGTCATGCCTCGGCCTTCCGTCATGCCTCGGCCTCCTGCCACGCCCGCATGAGGCGTGCCCGCGTCCGCGATGCGATCTGGCGCGCATTCGCATGCGAGATCCCGACCAGCTCCGCGACCTCGGCGAGCGAGTAGCCGTAGCCGTGTTGCAGCACGACGACCGCCCGCTCGCGCGGCGGTAGCCGTTCCACGAGTTCCTGCAGCTCGACCCGTCCCGTCCCGGACGGCGTCGAGTGCGAGACGGGCACGAACGCCAGCAGCTCCTGGAGTCGCCGCCCGCGACGGCGAACCCGGAAGCACCGGTGGACACAGATGCGCGCGAGCCACGCATCAACGGCACGCGGGTCCCGCAGCTGCGCGAGCCGGGCACGAGCGGTGAGGTACGTGTCCTGGACGACGTCCTCCGCGGTGTCCGCGCCGACCAGCGACGTCGCGATCCGGACCAGCCGCGGGCGCGCCGAAGCAAACGCCGATTCGAGATCGACGTCGGGGCGGCTCGTGCTCCGCAGCAGCGCCGGTTCGATCGCCTCCACCCGCCACACCTGACGACTTCCTGAGTCGCCAAGTGTCCCGACTGTGACAGATCGATCGTCGCGCGGCGGCTATCCTGCCCGCCGTGCCCACCCCAGAACCCCTGTGGCAGCGCCGGTATCGCGCTCCGATCGTCGGCTTCCCAACCTGGTCGAACCACGCGCCGGATCGGCTCGTGTACGCGTCCTCGGAGAGCGGCGTCTACCAGCTCCATGCGTGGGACCGAGCCACCGGCGAGCGCCGGCAGATCACGCATGAGCCGGTCGGGCTGATCTCGGGCGAGATCACGCCGGATGGCGAATGGGTCGTGTGGCACCGCGACACCACCGGCGATGAATCCGGCCTGTGGGTGGCCGCCCCATTTACCGGCGGTGAGCCCGAGCCGTTCGTCGAGGGCATGCCCGAGGGCTGGGATGCCGGCCTCGCGATCGGGCGGAAGCGCGTCGTCGCGGCCCTGAACGACCGCGACGGGTTCTGGATCTGGGCCGCGAACGGCGGCGGTCCCGCGACGAAGATCGCGGGCAGCGAGGAATCGCTCGAGCTTGGCGGCGTGAACGCCACGATGGCCGGCCCGGAGCAGGGCGCGCTGTCGGCGGACGAGTCACTCCTGTGCGTCGAGCACTCCGAGCACGGCGACCAGATCCACCCGTCGCTGCGGATTCTCGATGCGGCCACTGGCGAGACCAAGGCCGACCTGCGCGACGAGGGCCTCGCCCTGTGCGCGTTTGCCTGGTCCCCGGTCGCGGGTGACCAGCGCATTGCGATCGGCCACGAGCGGCGCGGCGAGCGCCGGCCGGCGATCTGGAACATCGAGACAGGCGAGCTCATCGAGCTCGAGATCCCGTGGGACCGCTTCACCGAGGTGGCGGACTGGTGGCCGGACGCGTCCGCGCTGCTCCTCTTCGAGCTCCGCGACGGCCGGCACTACCTCCACAAGTACGACATGGCGACCCGCGAGATCACGCCGCTGCCGATCCGCGCCGGCAGCCTGACCGGCGCTCGCGTCCGGCCCGATGGCACGATCTGGTACCGGCTCCAGAACGGCGAGACCCCCGGAATCGTGTTCGAGATCGGCAAGGAAGAGCCGATCCTCCGGGCGCCCGGCGAGGCGCCCCAAGGGCGCCCTTACACCCAGTGGGAGTACCAGAACCCGCATGGCCAGCGCGTCCACGGCTGGCTCGTCGAGCCGGACGCGCCCAAGCCGTGGCCGACCTACTTCTTCATCCACGGCGGCCCCACCGCGGTCGATCTCGATCGGTGGCAGCCCGACGTCCAGACCTACGTCGACATGGGCTTCTGCGTCGCGATGCTGAACTACCGCGGTTCGATCGGGTTCGGCGCGGCATGGCGCGACGCGCTGATCGGCAACATCGGCTGGCCCGAGGTCGAGGACATCATCGCGGGCCTCGATGACCTGCTCGCGCGTGGCATCGCGGATCCCGAGCGGACCGCGATCGGCGGCTGGTCATGGGGCGGCTACCTCACCCTGCTGACGCAGGGCATGCATCCCGGGCGATTTGTCGCCGGTGTTGGTGGCGTGCCGGTGGCGGACTACGTTTCCGCCTACGCGGACGAGTCGCCACTCCTGCAGGCGTACGACCGGGCGCTGCTCGGCGGCGAGCCGCAGGACGTCCCACAGCTCATGAAGGAGCGCTCGCCGATCGAGTACGTCGATCGCGTCAGCGCGCCGATGCTCATCCTCGGCGCCGAGCACGACTCGCGCTGTCCGCTGCCGCAGATCCTCAAGTACGTCGATCGCCTGAAGGCCCGCAACCACCCGTACGAGCTCTACCTGTTCGGGACGGGACACTCCTCGTTCGATGTCGACGAGCGGATCCGCCAGGTCGGCAAGATGGCCGGGTTCCTCGCGTCGACCGTCGACGGCGTCGAACGCCTCGAGGACATGCCGCCGTTCGAACCCGCGGTGGGCGTCGAGGCCACGGCGTAGGAACGCCGCCTTACGGCAGGAGCGTCGTCCCCATCGGGATGCCGCCCGCGAAATAGCCACCCGTCGCGCCCGACGCGACCAGGTCGAACGTCTCGCCACCGCCGTACGGCAGCGATTCCAGCGCGACGATCGCGCTGCCATCGACCGGGTCGCCGACGCCAAGGGTTCCGAGCCGGCGCCCATCGGCGAGTGGATGACCCGGTGACGCCGTGATCGTCCGGCCGTCGGCAAGCGTCACGTGGATGACGCGGTGGGTTGCCGGTGCCTCGGTCGAGCCGAGGGCGATCACGGTGCCCGCAACGCGCTTCCCGTGCGCATCGCGGGTCCAGATCGGGTCGCCGAGGCGGAGGGCCTCGATGGCAACCGGGCCGTTCGGCGTGTCGATCGGCTGACCGCGGGCAAGGCAGATCGGGCAGTTCGGCGCCGGTGCGGGCGCCTGCTGCTCGATCGAGATCTTGCCCGTGTCGTCGACGATCCCTGCCGTCCGCGTGCCGAGCTGGCTGCCGCCGACCGGCATCGCGAGATAGTCGAAGCGGTACTGCCCGTTCCCGACCGGGTCCATGGGGATCGACAGCGCGTTCTTCCAGAGGTGGTAGATCGCCTGCTTCTGGGTATCGGACACGGCGCCTGCGATGTTGATCCCGAGCTTCCTCGCCACGGCCTTGAAGATCACGCCCTCGGCGACCATCTCGTCCCACCGCGCGAGTGCCCGCTCCTGCTCGGAGCCATGGGCGATCGGGTACTCATCCGGGTCGCAGTACCAGCGCTCCCCGAGCTGGTCCATCACGACGAGGCGCAGCTGGCCCGGGTCGAGGGTCGCGCCGGCGGACGGGCCGGGCGTCGCGCCGGGGATGATCGTGGGTCCGGACGTGCCCGTCGCACCGCCGCACGCGGCAAGGACCAGGGAGATCAGCAGCAGGGCGGCAGCTCGTCGCATCGGGCGGGTGACGCGCGCTCGGGTCACCGGGTTCCTCGTGCCACGCGGGGCGGCGCTAGTCGAGGGTGAACTTGTCCGGGTCCTGGTAGGCGCCCGTGCGTTCCTTCTCGATCTGCATGAGCACGTCGTTCAGGAGCGACGAGGCGCCGAAGCGGAACAGGTTCGGGGTCATCCAGCGCGGCCCGAGCGTCTCGTACAGCACGACGAGGTACTGCACGGCCTCCTTCGCGGTTCGGATGCCGCCCGCCGGCTTCATGCCGATGAGCTTGCCCGTGGCCTTCTCGAAGTCCCGGATCGCCTCGAGCATCACGAGCGTGACCGGGAGCGTCGCCGCGGGGGTGACCTTGCCGGTCGATGTCTTGATGAAGTCGGCGCCTGCGGCCATCGCGAGGATCGACGCACGGCGCACCTGGTCAAACGTTCCGAGCTCGCCGGTCTCGAGGATCACCTTCAGGTGCGCGTCGCCGCAGGCTTCCTTGATGTCCACGATCTCGTCGAAGACGGTCGCGTAGTCGCCCGCCAGGAACGCGCCGCGGTCGATGACCATGTCGACCTCGTCGGCGCCCGCGGCAACGGCCTCGCGGACCTCGGCGATCTTGATCGAGCGGAAGGTCTGGCCGGACGGGAAGCCGGTCGCGACGCTCGCGACCTTCACGCCGGAGCCCTTCAGCGCGTCCTTCGCCTCGGGAATGAGCGTGGGGTAGATGCAGATCGCGGCGACGGACGGGATGGTCGGGTCGCCGGGCTTCGGGTGCATGCCCTTCGCGCACAGCGCGCGGACCTTGCCCGGCGTGTCCTTTCCCTCGAGGGTCGTGAGATCCATCATCCGGATCGCGAGGTCGAGCGCCCAGAGCTTGGACGCCTTCTTGATCGATCGCTTCTTGAGCGTCTCGACGCGGAGCTCGACGCCGACCTGATCGACGGCGGTCATGCGCCCGAGCACGGTCCCGAGTGGGCCCGGGACGCCTGCGGTCCAGGCACGCACGAGCTCACCGGCGCGTTCGCGCGAGATCGTGTCGGGCTGCCGGACGGCCATGGGAGTGGGAGGATACACCGCATGCCCGCCGGTTCCGATCAGCGCGACCAGCTCACGATGCGCCTCGACGCGGCCCTGCCGAACCTGCCGGCAGACCTCCGCCCGATGCTCGCGCGGCCGCTGCCCGAGCCGTTCGACTCCGAGGCGCACCTGTTCGAGCCCACCTGGGGCGGCGCACGCGCATTGGCGTTGATCGGGCCCTCCGAAGCGGCCGGCGGCGGGGATGTCCAGCTCGTCGCAGAGGATGGGACCCGGGGGCCGGCGCCCCTTGACCTTGCCGGAATCGCGGGTCGCGTGGCGGCTCGATCGGCGGTGCTGGACGGTGAGATCGTGGTCGTCGACGAAGCGGGCCGACTGGACGAGGAGGAGCTTGCGCGGCGGTTCCGCGGCGAGCCCGGGCGACCGCTCAGCTACCTCGCGTTCGACATCCTCCATCTGGACGGCCGGTCGCTCCTGAACCTCGCGCTGGATCGACGGCGGGCGCTGCTGCGGCAGGTGCTCCGGCCGGGCGACGAGGTCGTCGCGGTTCCGGCCGTGCCGACGGACGGCCGAGCGCTCTTCGAAGCCGTCACGGCACAAGGGTTGCGCGGGATCCGGGCCCGGCAACGGTCATCGCCGTACCTGCCCGGGATGCGCAGCAGGCTGTGGCGGACCGTGGAGGTCGGCGGCGTCGGCGCTTCGAGGATCGAGCAGCGCATCGCGGCGGCGCAGATGGCCGCGGCGACGGACATCA
>DATAIB010000348.1:0-2899 GCA_036262855.1 Candidatus Limnocylindrales bacterium | reverse complement strand
CTCACGGCCGCGTACTTGAAGAAGGGCTGCTTGCTGACGGCATCCCAGCCGCTGAGGGTCAGTGCGTTCGCCGCGCCGTGCCGCTCGGGGTCGTCCCAATCTCCGTAATGGAAGGGCATGAACGCGACGCGCGGCTCCACGCCCGTCAGCCGAGCGATGCCCCTCGCGGTGCCGCGCCGTGAGCGCACCTCCACGAGCTCGCCCTCAGCGATGCCCGCCGCCTCGGCGTCGGCGGGATGAAGCTCCACGACGGGCTCGGGCGCGGCTTCGTTGAGGGCGGGCGCCCGGCCCGTCTTCGTCCGGGTATGGAACTGGTAGGTGATCCGCCCGGTGGTCAGGAAGAGCGGGTATTCGTCGTCCGGCTCTTCCGGGGGCGGGACCCATTCCGCGCCCTTGATGAACGCCCGGCCCTTCGGGTCGATGGCGGCATACTCATTCGGCTCGTTGGCTGCTCCGGTGACGAGGTCGTGCCCGTACGTCTCGCAGTAGTCCATCGCGGTGTTGAAGACGCCGTCTTCGTACTGCCGCTCGCGGCCATCGGGGTACTGCTCGTTGCAGGGCCACTGGATGGCGCCGCTGTCCGTGAGCTTCTGGTAGCTCATGCCGGAGTAATCGCACGGCCGGCCCTTGCTGCAGGCCTTCCAGGACTCGAACGCGCCTTCGGCGTCCGTCCACTTGACGAGCGGCTGGCCGTCCCGATCCCGGAAGTCCATCCGTCGCGCGTATTCGATGAAGATGTCGAGGTCGGCTCGAGCTTCGCCGGGCGGCTCGATCGCCTTGCGCGACAGGTGCACGGTGCGATCCGCGTTGGTCGTACAGCCCGTCTTCTCACCCCACAGCGCCGCGGGCAGCACGACGTCCGCCCGGCGTGCGGTCTCGGTGAGGAACGCGTCCTGGACGATCACCAGGACGTCCGGGCTTTCCAGGATCCGATGGATCCGGCCGAGCTCCGGCAGCGACACCGCGGGGTTCGTGCCGATGATCCACAGCATGCGGATCGTGCCCTGCTCGGCGTACCGGAACATCGTCATCGCGTCGGTGGGCGGTGTCCACGTGGGCAGCGTCGCCGGATCCACGTTCCAGACCCGCGCCGTGTCCGCCACGTGCTGCGGGTTGTGCCAGTTCCGGAACGCGATGAACTCGCCGTTCACGCCACACTCGCGCGTGTTCTGCGCGGTGGGCTGACCGTTCATCTGGAAGACCGTCGAGCCCGGCTTGCCGATGAGGCCGCGCACGAGATGCAGGTTGTTCACCTGGACGGCGGTGGCGGTCGCCTGCAGCGACTGGTACACGCCCTGGAGGCACGTCGACACCAGGGTGGGGGTCGTGCCGAGGATCTCGGCGGCCGCCTCGAGGCGCTCGATCGGGACGCCCGTGACGTCCGAGGTTCGAGCGAGCGGCCACGGGTCCGTCGTGCGCACGAGGTCGTCCACGCCGGTCGTGTGCGCCTCGATGAAGTCGCTGTCGATCCAGCCCCGCTCGAGGATCCGGTGGAGCAGGCCGTTCATCAGCGGCAGGTTGGTGCCCGGCCGGGGGGCGATATGGACCGTTGCGCGCCGCGCCGCCATCGTCTGGCGCGGGTCGACGACGACGAGCCGTGGTGGGTTCGGGCCGTCGAGCCGATCCAGGACGCGCGCCCACAGCACCGTCTGGGTCGCGGCCATGTTGTGGCCGACCATGAAGATCGCGTCGGTCAGGTCGAAATCCGCGTATGAGCCGGGCGCACCGTCCGTGCCGAACGATTCGATGAGCGAGATCGCAGCCGTGGCGGTACAGAGCCGGGTGTTGCCGTCGACATGGGACGTGCCGATCCCGGCCTCGGCCACCAGCGCCAGCGTGTAGTACTCCTCGAGGAACAGCTGACCGCTGTTGTAGAACCCGATCGCGCCCGGCCCGTCCTCCTGCTTGAGCGCCTTCGATCGGTCCACGATGAGATCCAGCGCCTCGTCCCACGATGCGGGGACGAGCTCGCCGTCCCGCCGGATCAGCGGCGTCGTCAGCCGGTCGGCGGCGGCGTTTGCCTCCCACGCATGCAGGCCCTTGGGGCCGAGCCGGCCGTGGTTGACCCGATCATTGGGTCGGCCGCGAACCCCCACGATCCGCCCGTCGCGGACGCCGACGTCCATGCCGCATCCCGTCGAGCAGAGCACGCAGACGGACTGCACCCACTCCGTGGGCTCCTCCACGACGCGCAGGTCCTGGCGAACCGCCCAGGCGCCGCCCTTGTCGAGCGGGGTGCGAGGGCCCCAGACGTCCTGGATGCTGTCGCGGGATTCCATGGCTCGGCGCAGCGTCGCCCTGGCCGCATCACATCGACATCACGGGAGCCGGAAGGCGGATCGCCGCCGACATGCAAGAAGGTCTGCCGTTCGCCGCGGGCGCCGCGCGGGCGGGCGCCGCGCGGGCCGGCGCCGTTACGGGGTGGCTATCGCCACGGGCTGCGTGCAGCGTCCGGGTACAGCCGGACGCGACGGTACGGCTCGCGGCCACGGGAGCGAGAGACGAGATTGGCCCGTTCCGCGAGCTGGTGCTGGAGGCGTCGGATGTAGGCGTTCTGGGGCGACAGCTCCACGGCCTCGGAGCGGTTGAGCACGAGCCCGATCGCCTCCTCGGTCTCGCGGAGCGCGGCGTCGCGCGGATCCACCTCCAGCGCGAAGATCGAGGTCAGCGATGCCTGCATCTGCGGCACGGTGTTCGCCTTGAGGACGTAGATCGGCATCGCCCGCTCTTCAGCCTCGCGGACCATCGGCGTCTTCTGCTTGTACTCGCTCCGGATGGTCATGACGACATCCGCTTCGTCGACGTCGTGGGCCAGGATCACGGGGAGCTGGAGCTCGCGGATCGCCTGCTCCAGCCGCTTGCGGCTGATGCCCTGCGGCAGGAGCCGGAGCGTCGGCAG
>DATAIB010000347.1:0-4571 GCA_036262855.1 Candidatus Limnocylindrales bacterium | reverse complement strand
CGGGGGAATGTCATGTGTCTGTAGCAAATGCGGGCCCGATCCTGCTGGGACTATCCGGCCCCATCGCGCTCCGCGACTGACTCCGCCGCTGGCGCGGCGGCGGGCTTCGCGGCTGATCAAGCGGCCGGCTTCGCGGCCGATCAGGCGGCTGCCCAGGCGGCCGGTTCCGCGGGCGATCAGGCGGCCGGTTCCGCGGCTGGCGAGGCGGCCTCGTATGACCCAATTTCGGCGTCGTGCTCACGATCTTCCAGCCCATGACCGTCGGCGTCATACGAACGGTCTCCGGAGGGCCGACCGGCGAACGCTCGGGGTTCCTCGACGCCCGCCTCATGCTCGAAGGCACGCCGGTTCGCCTCGGCCTCACCCGGAAGTCGCCGTGTTGACCTGATCGGTGCATCGGGCAATTCGAACGCGTCGGCACGCGAGATCGTCCCGATGACGCGGCACAGGGTCGAGAACCGCATGCCCTTCAACTTGGCCGTCTCGAGCCGCGAGATCGTCGTCTGATCGAGCGCCACGTACCAGCCGAGCTGACGCTGCGACAGGCCATGCCGCAGTCGCGCTCGGCGGACCGCGGCCCCCAGGAGCTTGCGACCCATGAGGATCTCCGGCTTGAGCTCCTCATAGCTGTCCCATGCCATGCACCCCACGATGACAAGCCGCGCTTGGCTCCGGCTTATTTCCCGATCACCTGCCGGTCGCGCGACGGCGAACGCCTGGAACGGGCTTCATATGACGCCGACGGTCATCGCCCACGGGAACGTCAGGAGAACGCCCGCAAAGGGTCATACGAACCGTCTGAGGCCGGGGGCCAGCGGAGCGCGGGGCAGCGGAGCGCGGGGCAGCGGAGCGAGGGGGGCACCAGCGGCGGCGGCCGGCGGCCCGCAGACGGGGCTAGGCGGAGGCGCCCTTCAGGTTCGGCAGGACCTCACGTCCGAAGGCGTCGATGAACTCGGCCTGGTTGCGCCCGACGTTGTGCAGGTGGATCTCGTCGAAGCCCATGTCGAGGTAGTGCTGGACGTGCGCGGTGTGCTTGGCGAGGTCGGAGGTGATCAGGACGCGGTTCTTGAAGTCCTCGGGTCTGACGAGCTTCGCCATGGCGGCGAAGTCCTCGGGGTTCTTGATGTCCTGCTTCGGGAAGGGCATGCCGCCGTTCGGCCATTCGACCATGGCGTTGCGCTCGGCTTCGTCGTCGGTCGGCGCCCAGGAGACGTGGAGCTGGAGGAGCTTCGGGACCTTCGGCTTGCCGGCGAGCTCACAGCCCTCGTCACAGGCCATCCACAGGAGCTTGACCTTCTCGTCGGCCGCCCCGACCGTGATCATGCCCTGCGCGAACTGGCCGGTCTTCTTCGCGTTGATGGGACCCGAGGTCGCAACGTAGATCGGCACCGGTTCGTCGGGCCGCGTGTAGAGCTTCGCGGACTCGAGCGTGAAGTGGTTGCCCTTGTGCTTCACCACCTTGCCGGTGAACAGCTTCGAGATGATCTCGATCGACTCGAACATCATCGACGAGCGGACGCCGATCTCCGGCCACTCGCCACCGATCACGTGCTCGTTGAGCGCCTCGCCGGCGCCGAGCCCGAGCCAGAACCGGCCGGGGAACATCGCGCCGAGCGTGGCGGCCGCATGCGCGACGACCGCGGGGTGGTAGCGGAAGCCCGGGCACGTGACCGCGGTCCCGAAGCGACCTTTCGTCCGCAGCCCGAGCGCGCCCATGAACGACCACGCGAACCCGGCCTGCCCCTGGGTCGGGGTCCACGGGTGGAAGTGCTCCGAGACCATGAACCCGGCCTCGAAGCCAGCGTCTTCCGCGCGTTCGCACCAGTCGAGGAGGTCGGTGGGGTGGAACTGCTCCATCGAGGCGGCGTAGCCGATCTTGGTTGCCATGGCGGCATGGTAGGGCGGCCGCGTCGCGGGAGCCCCGGGGACGGGCCGTGGCGTGGCCCCGGGACGGCGCCGGGTCGGCGCCGGGGCCGTACGATGCGCCACGATGGATCTCGAGCTGTTCGTGACGCCCGGGCTCGGTGATGCCTCGTACCTGCTCGCGAGCGGCGGCGAGGCGGTGCTCGTCGATCCACAGCGAGATGCGTGGCGGTTCCTCGAGGTCGCGGGCAAGCGAGGCTGGCGCGTCCGATATGTGCTCGAGACGCATGTCCACAACGACTACCTGTCCGGCGCGATCGAGGCGCGGGCCGCGACTGGCGCCGAGATCGCAGCGCCGGCGCGCGGCGGCTACACCTTCGAGCACCGCCCGATGGACGAGGGCGATGCGGTCGAGATCGGTGGCCTTCGACTCACGGCCTGGGCGACGCCGGGACACACGCCCGAGCATCTGTCATGGGCGGTACACGACCTGGGTGCCGACGACCCGATTGGGGTCTTCACCGGCGGCAGCCTGCTCGTGGGCTCCGCGGGACGGACGGACCTGCTCGGCGCCGCCCTGACCGATGCGCTGACGCGGGATCAGCAGCGCACGCTCCAGCGCCTGGCGACGCTGCCGGACGCCACCGAGGTGCTCCCGACGCATGGCGCCGGCAGCTTCTGCAGCGCGGGGCCGGGGAGCGCGAAGCGCGTGTCGACGATCGCGGCGGAGCGGCTCGGCAATCCCACCTTCGGCGCCGCGTCCGAGGCATTCGAGGCGTTTCGCGCGCAGGCGAACGGCGGGCTCGGGCGGTACCCCGCCTACTACGCGCAGATGGCGCCGATCAACCGCGCCGGCCCCCGCGTCCTCGGCCGGTTGACGCTCCCGCCGCCGCTCGATGCGGCGGCATTCGAGGCCGCGGCGAGTGCCGGCGCCACGATCGTCGATGCGCGCGACCGCGCCGCCTTCGCGGCCGGCCACATCCGGGGCGCGCTCAACATCGAGCTCGATGGGACGTTCGCGGGCTACGTCGGCTGGCTCGTGCCCTTCGCATCGAAGGTGATCCTCGTCCTGCCCGAGGGCAGCGGGGATGCCGCCGAAGCGGCGGCCACCGAGCTCCTGCGCATCGGCTACGAATGGGTGCCCGGGTTCCTCGACGGCGGCATGGATGCGTGGGCCGCCTCGGGCCGCGAGGTCGCGACGTACGACACGACCACGATGGACGACGCGCGCGATGCGCAGGCCGATGGCGAGGGCCGCGTGCTCCTGGACGTACGACAGCCGATCGAGTGGCAGCAGGACGGCGTGGTGCCCGGCGCCGAGCGCATCTTCGTTGCGGACCTGCCCGCGCGGATCGCCGAGCTCCAGGGTGCGGGTGCGCCCGTCACCGTGTTCTGCAAGTCCGGGTCGCGCGCCGCGATCGCAGCGAGCATGCTCGATGCGGCCGGCGTGGACGTTCGTGTCGTGACGGAGGGCGGCGCCGCGAAGTGGCCCGAGCCGCTGGAGCTGCTGCCGCCGCTGTGAGCGCGGGCTCGCGGACCCGCTCCGGCGATTCCGCGCTCGCGCGCCTGTACCGGCGCGCCACCACCGGACCCGAGTACCCGCCGGACGCTGCCGACCTCCGGGATCTCTCGCTGTTCGGGCTGAGGTTCCCCCGTCGCGCTTCCGTGGCGGTCCTCGCCGTGACGGCCCTGATCGTCATCGACCAGCTGCGCTGGCTGGTCCCGCCGGATCGCGGCTCGCTGCTCCCGCTGCAGGACTTCTCGCTCGGGTTGACGCCTGTCCCGATGGCACGGTTCGTGCTGTTCGGCGTCGTGCCGCTCGCGATCGTGCTCCTCGGGTTCCGCGACCAGCCGCGACGATATGGGCTCACGCTTGGCGACTGGCGCTGGGGGCTGGCGCTGCTGCTCGCCGGCCTTGCCGTCATGACCCCGATCATCCTCGGCCTCGCGGCGCTGCCGTCCTTCCGGAGCTTCTACGGCACCGCGGCGCAGCCGTTCGGCTGGGCGCTCGACAACCACCTCGTCGAGCTGCTCCCCGCCGAGTTCCTCCTTCGCGGGTTCCTGATGTTCGCGCTGTGGCGGCGGATCGGCCCGCTCGCGCTGGTCGTCGTGCAGATCCCGTTCGTGCTCACGCACCTCGGCAAGCCCGACGTCGAGCTGTGGTCGACGTTCATCGGCGGCCCCGTGTTCGCGTGGCTCAACTGGCGCACCGGGTCGATCCTGTGGTCCGCGCTCGGCCACGTCTACGTGCTGACGCTCATGGAAGTCGCGGTCGGGGGCGCGGTGCTGTGACCCGCAGCCGGGCCCTGACGCGTCGTCGCGTCACCCTCCTCGTGGCTGGGCTGGCGTGGGCTGTCGCCCTCGTTGTCGGCGGTTCGTACGGGCTGACGGCACTGCGGATCTACCAGCAGACGACCCGCGTCGCCGCGAGATTCGACCCGCCCGTGGTGGCCGGCCAGGTCATCGCCGGTGGCTGCTCCGGCGGCTTCTACGCACGCAAGGACAGCACGATCGTGCTGCTCAGCTCGGCGCATTGCCTCGCCCCAGGCGATCGGATTCGCGATGGCCAGGGCCGCGTCGTCGGCGTGCTGGGGCCTCGAGCGCAGCTGCCCGACTGCCCCGCGACGCGGTTCTGCGCGCCGTCGGACTTCATGCCCCTGGCCCTGGTGCCCGATCGGATCCCGTGGGGCCACCTGAACATGGTCGAC
>DATAIB010000346.1:0-3408 GCA_036262855.1 Candidatus Limnocylindrales bacterium | reverse complement strand
AAGCCGGGCGTGGGTCGCAAGCTCAAGGCCATCGTCGTCGGCGGGCCGACGGGCGGGATCCTCCCCGCGAGCGCGATCGATACCCCGTACACGTTCGAGGACCTGCGGGGCGTCGGCGCCCACGTCGGGTCCGGCGCGGTGATCGCGGTCGACGACCGCGCGTGCATCGTGGACCTCGCGCGCCTCCTGACGCGCTTCTCCGCCGACGAAGCGTGCGGCAAGACGATCCCCTGCCGCATCGGGCTGCGCCGCGTGGCCGAGATCGGCGAACGGCTCACGACCGGCACGTCCCGCGCCGGTGACGTGACCCTCCTCGAGGACCTCTCGGCCGACATCGTCGCGTCCGCCCTGTGCGATCACGAGCGACTCGCAACACTGCCCATGATGAGCAGCCTCCGTCACTTCCGGCCCGAGCTCGATGCGCACCTGCTGCGTGGCGAGTGCCCGGCCGGCGTGTGCCGCCCCATCCACCTCGGAACCGCGACCACCGCAACCACCGCTGGAGCACCCGCATGACCGACCTGATCGAGCGGCCGCCCAGCGAGGTCACCCGTCGCGACGAGCGCGGCGGCGCCGTGGAACCCATCGACACCTCCCGCGAGCGCGCGGGCGACGGCGACCGCTACACGCGCTACGACGGCAAGCCCGAGAGCCGCCCGGACAAGCCGATCGTCCGCGACACGGACACGCCGCTCGAGGACACGCGCGCCGAGCAGCTCATCACGACCCAGACCCCGCAGCGGCCGCTGAACACGCCGCGGATCCGCATCGAGGTCGACGGCCGGACGGTCGAGGGCCTCGAGGGCCAGACGATCCTCGAGGTCTGCCGCGACAACGGCATCGAGATCCCGACCCTGTGCTACGAACCGAAGCTCCCGGGCTTCGGGGCGTGCCGCATGTGCGTGGTCGAGGTCGAGGGCGAGGAGCATCCGCCGATCTCGTGCTCGCGGACGTGCGAGGACGGGATGAAGGTCCAGACCCAGACCGAGGAGGTCCGCCGCCTGCGCCGGACGAACCTGGAGCTGATCTTCTCGGACCACAACGCGTACTGCCTGCCGCCCTGCCAGAACAAGTGCCCGAGCCACATCGACATCCCGGGCTTCCTCAAGCAGAACGCCGAGGGCAACTTCCGCGAATCCACCCGGATCTTCAAGCGGACGATCCCGTTCCCCTCAGTCCTCGGGCGCGTGTGCCCGGCACCGTGCGAGGAGCACTGCCGGCGCGACGAGGTCGATGAGGCGATCGCGATCCGCGACTCGCACCGGTACGCCGGCGACATGGTCATCAAGTCCATGCTGGACGAGAACCTGGACCCCCCGGTGCCGTTCGAGCAGCAGCCGAAGACCGGCCGTCGCGCCGCGGTCATCGGGTCCGGGCCGGCCGGCATGGCCGCCGCGTACTACCTCCTGCTCTCCGGTCACGACGTCACCGTCTTCGAGCGCGACCCGGCGCCCGGCGGCATGCTCCGCTACGGCATCCCGCAGTACCGCCTGCCGAAGGTCGAGGTCCTCGAGGCCGAGTACGAGTCGGTCACCCGGCTCGGCGGCAAGATCGTGTGCAACCAGGGCCTCGGCCGCGACTTCACGCTCGACGACCTGCAGTACCAGGGCTTCGACGCGGTCGTCATCGCCATCGGTTGCTACGACACCAACAAGCTCGGGATCCCGGGTGAGGACGCGCCGGAGGTGCTCGACGGGCTCGAGTACCTGCGCACCGCGACCCTCGGCCTGCCGTATCCCAACCACAAGGGCAAGCGCGTCGTCGTCATCGGCGGCGGCTTCACCTCGATGGACTGCTCGCGGACCTCGGTCCGCCAGGGCGCCAGCGAGGTCACGCTCGTCTACCGCCGCGACATGAAGGACATGCCCGCGGCGAACGAGGTCCACGAGGCGATCGAGGAAGGCGTCACGGCCATCTTCCAGGCCGGCCCGACCCGCGTCGTCACCGACAAGGACAACAACGTCACGGGCGTCGAGTTCATCCGGATGGCGCTCGGCGCGCCGGATGCGTCCGGACGCCGCCGGCCGGAGCCTGCGCCCGGCACCGAGTTCATCATCCCGTGCGATCGCGTCCTGCTGGCCATCGGCCAGGGCCCGCAGCTGGACTGGATCGGCCCCGGCTCCACCGGCCCCGTCGCCACGAAGCAGAAGCGCCTCGGCGCCGACGCCGTCACGTTCGAGACGGCGCGACCCGGCGTGTTCGGCACCGGCGACGTGCGCGTCGGCGCGGCAACGGTGGTCCAGGCGATCGCCGAGGGCCGGCGCTCCGCCTACGCGGTGGATGCGTTCCTCCGCGGCAACGACCTGTCCACCATCCGGACCCGCCAGACGCTGGCGGAGCCGCAGCCCGAGTTCCTGTCGATCGTGCCGTTCACGGGCGAGGTCAAGGAGCCGCGCTACCGCCTGAAGGCCCTCGAGGCGGAGGAGCGCAACCACAACTACGTCGAGTACGAGATCCCGTACTCGCGCGAGGAGATCGTCGCCGAGTCCACGCGCTGCCTCCAGTGCACGTGCGAGGCGATCGGCTACTGCGACCTGCGCCGCCTCGGCATCGAGTACGGCACGACGCTGACCACGCTGGAACCGGCCCCGCACCAGGGCGCGGGCCTGCGCTCCGTCAACGAGAACCGGTTCACCGGCATCAACCACGACTACGTCCGCGACGACTCCCACGCGTTCATCCTCCGCGAGCCCGCGCGGTGCATCGACTGCGGCCGGTGCGCCAACGTGTGCGCCGAGGTCGTGGGCGCCGCCTGCTACGACTTCATGCGCATCGGCTTCGACACGCTCGTGACGACGCCGCTCGACATGAGCCTCAACGACACCCCGTGCGTGTCGTGCGGCCGGTGCGCGGAGACGTGCCCGACCGGCGCGCTCATGCCCAAGCCGCGCGTCCTCCAGAAGTACGAGGTCGACGAGAGCCGCTGCATCCTGTGCGGCATCTGCGTCGACGCGTGCCCCTACGACGCGGTCCGCGACAGCGACCAGTTCGAGCTCGCGCACACCTCGCGCGAGGAGCCGATGCTCGACCTGCTGGCGCTCGCGTCCATCGAGCGCGAGACCGAGATGACCTACATCCGCAAGGAGCGCGACTGGGCCGAGCGGGCCCGCGCCGAGGGCCGGATGGTCGACAAGGCGCGGATGCTGCCGGTCCTGCCGGCGTCGGTCGCCGGCGGCAATGGCAACGGCAACGGGCATGGCCACGGCCATGGCACCGGGAACGGGTCCGCCCACGCCCACGACAGCTGAGAGGGACGCGTGACGCTGCCGGAGACGATCCCGTTCCTCGGGTTCGGGTGGGACGACCTGCTGTTCATGCTGCTCGCGGCCGTGATGATCGGCGCGGCGCTGCTGGTCGTGACGATGCGCGACATCATCCGCTGCGGGCTCGCGATGATCGTGTGCTACG
>DATAIB010000345.1:0-14389 GCA_036262855.1 Candidatus Limnocylindrales bacterium | reverse complement strand
AAGCGCGTCGGCGCAGCGGCGCGCGCGTGAGGGCGCGACGGGCCCGAGCATGAGCCGGGGGCACGCCGCGAACGACCTCTCCAGCACCGCGCAGGAGTACCTGCTGACGCTTCGGATCATGGCCGGCGACGGCTCGCGGATCACCGCGTCGCAGGTGGCTCGGAAGCTCGGCGTCAGCACCCAGGCGGCATCGGAGATGTTCCGGCGCCTCGCGAACGACGGCCTCGTGCTCCTCGCCGAGGGCCGCGAGCTGCAGCTCACCACGCCCGGTCGAGCCGCCGCGGACGGCATCTTCCGACGCCACGCCCTGTGTGAGTGGCTGCTGACCGAGATCGTCGGGCTCGGGTGGGCCGAATCCGATATCGAGGCGGAGCGGCTGCAGGCGGCGATCTCGCCGCGCGTCGAGGCCCAGCTCGACGAGCTGCTCGGCCACCCCGAGACCTGCCCGCACGGCAATCCCCTCGACGCGGAGACGGCTCGTCGGCGTCCCCCCGGCACACCGCTCGCGGCCATCGAAGCGGGCAACAAGGTGACGATCTACCGGATCACCGAGGCGGCTGAGGAGGATGCGGGCCTGCTGTCCTACCTCGAGGCACGTGGCCTCCGGCCGGGCGCCCACGTCTCGATCCTCGCGCGGTCCGAATCGCTCGATTCGCTGACCCTCGACGGCCCGCTGGGTCGCGCGACGCTCGGACTCCGGCCGGCCGGCCTCGTCCTCGTCCTACCCGGCGAGGCTGACCCCGCGTTGTTCCACAAGGTGCCGCGCCGCTGACCCCGAGGCGCGCCGCGGCCCGTGAACGTTTTTCGGGTAGCCGTCGTCATCTAGGGCGTCCGGGAGGGTCCCGGAGCGCGACGAGGGTGGGCGCATGGAGGCCGTGGTCGTGACGGAGGGCTCGATCGACGTCGTCGGTCTCGTCACCGCGCGCGTCCCCGACGCGTATCGGCTCGCACGCGCGATCCTGCTCGACGACGCCGAGGCCGAGGACGCGGTCCAGGAGGCGAGCCTCGCTGCCTGGCGGGCGCGCGGCTCGTTGCGAGACGCGACACGGTTCGAGCCGTGGTTCGACCGGATCCTCATCAACCAGTGTCGCGACCAGCTTCGACGTCGCCGGCGGGCCGTCCCGATTGCGGCACCTCCGATCGGCTTCGACCCTGCCGGCCCGCGACCGCCGACCGGCACGGATGCCGACCTCGACCGGGCGATCGACGCGCTCGACGCCGACCACCGCATCGTCGTCCTCCTGCGCTACTGGCAGGACCGAACCGTCGATGACATCGCCGACCGTGTCGGCATCCCCGCGGGCACCGTGAAGTCGCGCCTGCACCACGCGCTGCGCTCGATGCGCGCGAGCCTGGAGGCCGGCCATGGACGATAGCGAGCTCGAGGTTCGAATCTCGCAGCGCCTCCACGACCGCTTCGACGGGGCGCCGGTTCCCGGCGGCCTGGCGGCAACGGTCCGACAGGAGCTGGACGTGACACGAACCGCGAACGCTCGGTTCGGCTTCGCGTCGCGAACGCTGCAGCTGGGCTGGGCGACGCTGGGCGTCGTCGTGGTGCTCGGCGCGATGCTCATCTTCCGCAACGGCTTCGGCCCGGCTGCGCCGCACTCGACGCCCACGGCGCCGGCTCGGACCGAGACGCCATCGACGGAGCGGCGGTTCGTCCTCCTTCCACGCTGGGATCGGACGAGGCTGTCCAAGGACGACGCATCGGTCGCGAGCGATGTCCTCACCGCGCGGCTCAGAGCGCTCGGGTACGGCACGTTCAGCTCGTTCGCCGGCTTCGGCATCGGGTTCGAGGTGCCCGTTGACGGCCCGTCTGACGAGTCGACGCGGCGAGTCCTCACCGCCACGGGCGACGTCCAGTTCGTCCCGCTGCCCCCGGCGGACTACCCCGAGCCTCCCGTCGTCGGCAAGCCGCTGCCGAAGGACGAGCCTGCCTTGTTCGGCTGGGACGGTATCGAGTCCGTCTCCGTGGGGACCAACCAGCAATCACAGACCACCCTCGAATTCAAGCTGAAGCAGGCGGCACGCCGAGCGTTCGGCGAGTACACGGCGGCCCACGTCAACGAATCGATGGCGATCGTGATCGATGGACTGGTCGTGGCGGCGCCGCGCATCAGTGAGCCGATCACCGGCGGAAATATCCAGGTCTTGGGCGGTGGCGCCGCCGGGAGCGCCGAGATCGACCAGTTCACGGTGATGTCCGCGGTCCTCGCCGGCGGGATCCTGCCTGAAAGCTGGCGGGACGGCACCAGCCCGGTGCTGCTCACGGAGCAGCAGGCGATCGACCTCGCGCTCCTCGAGTATCCCGGCGGCACGGTGGGATCGACCACGATGTATTTCACGATGCACGGCTCGGACGTGGAGCCGGTGTGGAACGTCACGTTGAGCGGCTCGTTCCCGGTCACGTGCCTCGATCCACAGCCAACGGAATGCTCGCCGTGGAGCTTCGCACAGGTCCTCATGGACGCCGTGACCGGCCAGGTGATCATGCCGTAACCGGCAAAGATGCTGAGACAGGTTATCGCGCCTCTGGTAGGCTCGGGCCGATGACCACGCCACGTGTTCGCATCGCGCCGAGCCCCACCGGGCCCCTGCATATCGGGACCGCTCGGACCGCGCTCTTCAACTACCTGTACGCCCGCCGGACGGGCGGCGCATTCATCCTCCGGCTGGAGGACACGGACGTCGCCCGGAGCACCGTCGCGTTCGAGGCGGACATCATCGACAACCTCCACTGGCTGGGCATCGACTGGGACGAGGGTCCGGATTCCGCCGGCGGCACGGATCACGGGCCGTTCGCCCCGTATCGCCAGATGCAGCGCCTCGATCGGTACACGGCCGCGGCGGAGGACCTGCTCGCACGCGACCTCGCGTACCCCTGCTACTGCACGCCCGAGGAGCTCGACGCCGACCGGAAGGCGCAGGAGGCGGCGCACGAGGCCCCCCGGTACGTCGGCCGGTGCGGGCTGCTGACCGCCGACGAGCGGGCGGCGCGCGAGGCCACCGGCACGAAGGGCGCCCTCCGCTTCCGCGTGAAGCCCGGCAAGGTCGCCTGGGACGACCTGGTCCGTGGCACCGTCGAGATCGACACCGCGAACCTCGGTGGCGACTTCGTGATCGTCCGCAGCAACGGTGATCCGCTGTACCACTTCGTCGTGGTCGTCGACGACGCGGCGATGGACATGACCGACATCATCCGCGGCGAGGACCACATCTCGAACACGCCGAAGCACATCCTGCTGTTCGAGGCGCTCGGCCATGCGGTGCCGCGGTTCGGCCACCTGCCGCTCATCCTCAATCCCGACCGGACGAAGATGAGCAAGCGCAAGAGCCAGACCGCGATCTCGGACTATCGAGCGCAGGGGTACCTGCCCGAGACCATGTTCAACTTCCTCGCCTTCCTCGGCTGGTCGCCCGGCGGCGAGGACGAGATCTTCTCCCACGACGAGCTCGTGGCTCGGTTCGACCTGGAGCGCGTTCACAAGGGCGGCGCCGTCTTCGACAAGGATCGGCTCGAATGGCTCAACGGCCAGTGGATCCGGCGCCTCACGCCGGAGGACCTCGCCGAGCGGCTGCTGCCGTTCCTCGAGGCGGACCATGCGGCCGGCCGGATCGATCGCGTCCCGACGGCCGACGACCTCGTGCCACTCATGCCGATCATCCAGGAGCGGCTGCCGACGCTCGGCGCGATCGGCGAGCTCGTTGGGTTCCTGTGGCAGGACGAGGTCGTCGTCGACCCGGCCGTGGTCGTCCCGAAGCGCTGGGACCGGCCGACGACGATCGCGGGTCTGCGCGCGGCGCGCGACACGATCGCCGGCGACACGGCGCCGATCGACTTCGAAGCCGAGGAGCTCGAGCCGCCGATGCGCGCGCTCGCCGAATCGAACGGCTGGAAGGCCGGCGACCTGTTCATGGCGATCCGCGTCGCGGTCACGGGCCGCACCGCCACGCCGCCCCTGTTCGACTCATTGGTCGCGCTCGGTCGCGGCCGCGTGCTCGCACGGCTCGATGCCGCGATCTCGACCCTCGAACATTCGGAGGACGCCGCCTGATGTCGCACCACGAGGCGAAGCAGCTCACGCACGAGGCCGTCCAGGCGTGGCTCGATGCGTACGCGAAGGCCTGGGAGACGTACGACGAGGCCGACGTGCGTGCGCTGTTTTCGGATGACGCGCAGTACCGCTGGCACCCCTACGACGATCCCGAGGCGGGGATCGAGGCCATCGTCGTGGGGTGGCTGAACCCCGGTGGCAATGCGAGCACGCGGGACGAGCCGGGCACGTACAAGGCCGACCTGCGGCCGTACGTGGTCGAAGGCAACAAGGCAGTTGCGATCGGCACGTGTACCTACTGGACGGATGCGTCGCGGTCGAAGGTCGACCGGATCTACTACAACAACTGGCTCCTGGAGTTCGACGAGCACGGGAAGTGCCGCGACTTCGTCGAGTACTACATGACGCCGCGGAAGGGCTGACCGCGCCGAATTCGGCGTTAACAATCGCGCCTAGACTTCGAGGACGTGGCGAAGACGATCCTCGTCGTGGAGGACGAGCCGACGCTCCGCGAGACCCTGGCGGAGTCGCTCGAGGCAGATGGGTTCCGGGCTGTGCAGGCCGGTGACGGCCGCGCGGCCCTCGAGGTCTTCCACGCCGAACACCCCGACCTCGTGCTCCTCGATCTCATGCTCCCCGAGCTGTCCGGGCTCGAGGTCACCCGTGCGATCCGTGCGGACTCCTCGGTGCCGATCGTGATGCTCACGGCGCGCGACGCCGAGGTCGACAAGGTCGTCGGGCTGGAGCTCGGCGCGGACGACTACGTCACGAAGCCCTTCTCGTTCCGCGAGCTCTCGGCGCGCATCCGCGCCGTGCTCAGGCGCGGCGAGCAGGCCGGCGCGCCGCTCCCACCGCTGCTGGACGTCGGCGCGGTTCGCGTCGATCTGGCCGGACATCGCGTGCTGCGGGACGGCGTCGAGGTGCCGATGAAGCCCAAGGTGTTCGAGCTCCTCGCGTTCCTGCTCCGGAACGCAGGGCAGGTGGTGTCGCGCGACCAGCTGCTCGAACGGGTGTGGGGCTACGACTACGCCGGCGAGACGCGGACGGTCGACGTCCACGTGCACTGGCTCCGCTCGGCGGTCGAAGTTGACCCCGCCCGGCCGATGATCGTCCAGACCGTCCGCGGCACCGGCTACGTGCTGCGCCGCCCGGCCTGAGCAGCCCTACAGGACGCGGCTGAAGAGCTCCCACGCGACCCACGAGACCGCCGCGGAGGCGGGGATCGTCAGGATCCAGGCGATCACGATATTGCCGGCGACGCCCCAGCGAACCGCCGAAAACCGGTCGCTGGAGCCGACGCCGATGATCGCCGACGAGATCACGTGGGTCGTCGACACGGGCATCCCGAAGTGCGAGGCGCCGAAGATGATGGTCGCCGCCGTCGTCTCGGCCGCGAACCCGTGCACCGGGTCCAGCTTCACGACCTTCTGGCCCATCGTCTTGATGATCCTCCACCCACCCGCCGCGGTCCCGAACGAGATCGCGCTCGCGGCCATGAGGATGACCCACAGCGGAACCGTCGGGTCCGCGAGCACGCCACCCGCGACGAGGGCCAGGGTGATGATGCCCATCGTCTTCTGGGCGTCGTTGGAGCCGTGGCTGAACGCCATGTACGCGGCGGACAGCACCTGGAGCCGCCGGAATCGATCGTTCATCTTCTTCGGGTGGGCGCGCTTGAACACGTTCAGGATCACGACCATCAGCGCGAAGCCGATGACGACGCCGAGGATCGGCGACGCGATCAGCGGGAACAGGACCTTGTCGAAGATGCCCTGGCCGTTCAACGCGCCCGGCCCTGCCGAGGCGATCACCGCGCCGATGAGCCCGCCGATGAGCGCGTGGCTCGACGACGACGGGATGCCCAGCCGCCACGTGATCAGGTTCCAGGCGATGGCGCCAACGAGGGCCGCGGCGACGACGATCTGGCCCGCATCTCCGCTCGGGGTAGTGGCGAGTCCAGAGGCGATCGTCTTCGCGACCGCGGTGCCGGTCAGGGCGCCGATGAAGTTCGCCGCCGCCGACATGAGGATCGCGTGGCTGGGGCGCAGCGCCCGCGTCGAGACCGAGGTGGCGATGGCGTTCGCCGTGTCGTGGAAGCCATTGATGTAGTCGAAGCCGACGGCCAGCAGGACAACGAGGATCAGGAGCAGGCTGAAGCCGTCGGGCACGGCGGGTAGGCTATCAGCGGCCGACCCGCCCCGCCGGAGGCCGTGCAAGACGTCCCTTCACAGATCGTTCACCATGCACGCGTACGCTCCCGGGACCCCCATCGTCCCGATCACCAAGACAGGTGCGCCTTGACGCTGACCACCAAACGGACCGATCCCGCGACGCTGCGCGACCTTGCGCCCACGCCCCCGGACGTGGCCGCGCCCGGCGGCGACCGGGCGCACCTGTTCGTCGTCGGCGCCGGATACGTCGGGCTCGTGACGGCGGTCGGCATGGCCCGCCTCGGCCACCGGGTGACGCTCTCGGACATCGACGAGCAGCGAATCGACACCCTGCGGGCGGGCGACGTCCCCATCTTCGAGCCGGGGCTGCCGGAAGCGCTCGAGGAGGTCCGCGAGCGGATCACGTTCACCACGGATGCCACGCCGCCCGCCGATGCGCGGTTCTCGTTCATCACCGTGAGCACGCCGCTGCGCGATGACGGGCTGATGGACCTCACGAATGTCCTCGCGGTCGTGCGGAGGCTCGTGACCACGGTTCCCGCCGATCACGTCGTGGTCGTCAGATCGACCCTGATGCCCGACGGGCCGGACGCGATCGCGAAGGTTCGCGAGCCCGGCGAGGGTGGCCCGGCGCTCGTCACGAACCCCGAGTTCCTGCGCGAGGGGTCCGCCCTCCAGGACTTCCTGAAGCCCGGCCGGATCGTGGCCGGGATGCTGGCGGAGCGGGATCGCGCCGCCGCGGAGGAGGTCCTCGCGCTGTACGCGGGGATCGAGGCTCCCGGGATGATCGCGGATGCGCGATCTGTCGCCATGATCAAGATCGCCTCGAATGTGTTCCTCGCGATGAAGGTCGCGTACGCCAACGAGCTCGCTCGGCTGTGCGACGCCTACGGGGCCAACGCCACCGTCGTGGCCGACGGGCTCGGCCTCGATGATCGGATCGGGCGGTCGTTCCTCGACCCGGGCCCGGGCATCGGCGGGTCGTGCCTGCCGGAGCAGGCCGTTGCGCTCGATGTCGTCGCTCGGACCGCTGGCGTGGCGGCGCCCCTGATCGGCAGCGTCGCGATCGCCAACGACACGCACCGCACCGCGATCGTGCGGCGCATCGGCAGCCTGCTGGGCATCGACATGGACGCGTCCCCGACGCCGCTCACGGGCACGCGCGTTGCGATTCTCGGGCTGGCCTTCAAGGCCAACACGGACGACGTGCGCCAGTCGGCCCCGCTCGCGATCGCCGCCGAGCTCGCCTCGACGGGCGCGTCCGTCGTGGGGACGGATCCCCGGGCCATCGCCAACGCGCTGCGCTCGGAACCAGGGCTCGAGACGGCAGCAAACGTCGACGCGGCCGTTCGCGGTGCCGACGCCGTCCTGATCGCCACCGAGTGGCCGGAGTACCGCTCGCTTGACTGGAAGACGCTCGCGCCCACGATGCGCGGCACGCTCGTGTTCGACACCCGCGAGGTCGCTGATCCGGTCGTGATGCGCGATGCCGGGCTCCGGCTGGTACGCCTCGGCCGGACGGAGGGCGCGGCATAGCCGTCGAGCCCCTGCAGCCAGCGACCGCGCGACCCCGCACCACCGTGCTCGTGGCGTGCTGGAACGCCGAGGCGTCCATCGAGCCCGCGGTCCGCTCCGCGTTGGAGCCCTCCGACCCCGGCATCGAGGTCATCGTGGTCGATGACGGCTCCACCGATGGAACCGCCGACGTCGTACGTCGCCTTGCGTCCGAGGACGACCGCGTCCGGTTGCTGGTCCTCGCTGAGAACGTCGGCGCCTCCGCGGCGCGCAATCGCGGGCTCGAGCTCGTCAGCGGCGAGTGGCTGACGATCCTGGATGCGGACGACCGGTTCGCGCCCGGCGGCCTGGAGCGGCTCATCTGGGCCACCACGACCTCGACCGCGAAGGCGGTCATCGGGCAGCAGTTCTGGACGGACGGCGGGGTTCCGTGGATCACCTCCCAGTACGACATCCCCGACATCCGGGAGCCCGGCCGCAAGCGCCTCGCCGACCATCCGGGGCTCCTGTATTTCGTCTCGCCGCACGCCAAGCTGCTCCATCGATCCACGTGGGAGGGCCTGCGCTTCGACGGCCGCATGCTCGGCGACCAGGCCTGGATCATCCGCGCGCTGCTCGCGGCGGGCGACGCCATCGAGGTGATCGCCGACGACGTGTACGAGTGGCACCGGCCGCCCCGACGGGGCCGAGCTTCCTCGATCACGACCCGGTCTCGCTCGGCAGTCGCATCCGGGGTGGAAGCGGCGGCGGTCGCGCGCCGCTCGTTCGAGGCCGTCGCCGCGGACGCGGCCGACCTGGCCGCGCCGGAGCGCAAGCGGCTGCTCATGACGTACATGGAGCGGCTGCTCCAGTACGATCTCGCACCGCATGTCATCGAAGCGCTGGACCGCCGCGACCCCGAAGCCGCAACGCTCATCGACGCCGTGACGGTATTCGTCCGGGCGATGCCGCCCCAGGTGCTGGGCGATTCGGGAACGCTGGCTCGAGATGCGCTGGGACCGCTCCTCATCCGGTGGCACCGCATGGATCGCGCCGCGCGAGCCGCGTATGGACGCCTCGCGACAGCCGTTCTCGGTCCTGATGCGCGCCGGCGCTTGCGCGTGACCGACGCTCGCTATCGGGTCGTCCTCGCCCTTGGGGCCGCGCTGCCCCTGCGGATCGCCGGACCAATCGCCCAGCTGATCCTCGGCCTCACGATGCTGCCGGGCTGGGCGGCCCGCCGCGTCCGCAGTCGCTTCTCGGGCGTTGGGGTCGGGCGCGTCGCGGTGGGTCGACTGTGAGCCGCGGCGCGCCTCGCAGCCGAACGCGACGCCTCGGCAAGCAGGCGGCGTACGCGATCGCGGAGCGACTTCCAGCCGGCACGCGCGATGGCTTCCTGGAGGTGGCGCGGGCCGTCGGCTCGTACTTCCGAGGCGACGGCGGCGCGTCGTCGGACGGCGGGGAGCCGGCAACACGGTACCGAGAGCCGCGGGTATCCGGTCGGCTGTTCGGCCGAGCCGCGCTCGCGCTCGAGCGAGGCGACCTCGACGCGGCGCTGGAGCAGACGGCGGACCTGGTGCGCCGCTACCCGACGAGCGCCCGCGTGCTGGACCTCCGGGGCCGGGTCCTTGGCAAATCCGGCGAGCTCACCGAGCGCGCCGCGGTGCTCCATCGGCGGCACTCCCTCACCGGGGATCCCCTCGGCGTCGAGCAGGAGCGAGGCGTCCTCGCCCGCGTCGTCGAGACGACACCCGGTTGGCTGCCCCATCTTCCGGGGCCGGCGGAGCGCCTCGAGCCCGCGGGGGACGACATCGTGCTCCACCTCCTGAAGGCCTCCGTGCCGTACGCCACGACCGGATTCACGATGCGCCAGCGGTACAACTTCATCGCGGCGATGCAGGCGGGCGTTCGCCCGGTCGGCGTCACGGAGCTCGGGTTTCCGCGGGCGCTCGGGGTGACCTCGTTCCCGCGGTTCGAGGAGCTCGACGGGATCCCGCACTATCACCTCGACCTCGGGCCGACGTATCCCACCGATCGACCCGTGGACCTGCTCCTCGCTGACCAGGCGGCGCTGATCGCGCGTGTCGTTCGCGAGGTGCGGCCCGCGGTCATCCACGCCTCATCGGGCCATCGCGGCTACGAGCTCGCGCTCGTGGGACTCGCGCTGCGGCGTCGGTTCGGGATCCCGCTCGTCTACGAGGTCCGTTCGTTCTTCGATGCCTCGTGGACCACGGACGAGTCGCTCCACGGCCGCGCGGAGCAGTCCGATCGACGCTTCGAGACGGAGACGCGGACGATGCTCGCCGCCGACCATGTGCTCACCATCGCCGAGGCGATGCGCGACGAGATCATCGAGCGCGGCATCGCACCGGAGCGCGTGAGCGTCGTTCCCAACAGCGTCGACGTGGATGTCTTCACCCCTCGGCCGCCGGACCCGGCGCTCCAGGCGCGATACGGCCTCGAGGGCATGTTCACGTTCGGGTACGTGAGCAACATCGACCATCCGCGGGAGGGCCACGAGCTCCTGCTCGATGCGACGCGCGTGCTCCGCGCCCGAGGTCGCCGCGTCCGCTGCCTGATCGTCGGCGACGGAACGCGCGCCGAGGAGGTCCGCGGGTATGCCCGCCAGATCGGCGTCGGCGACGATGCGGTATTCACGGGGCTGGTGCCCCACGACGAGGTGCCCGGCCACTACGCGCTGATGGACGTGTTCGTCGTCCCGCGTCGCGATGAGCGGTTTGCCCGCGTCGTCACGCCGCTCAAGCCATACGAGGCGCTCGCGATGGCCCGGCCGATGATCCTCACGGACCTTCCGGCCCACCGCGAGATCGCGGCGCCCGATGAGCGAGGCCTGGTCGTTCCACCGGCCGATCCGGAGGCCCTCGCGGACGCGATCGAGCGGCTGATGGACGATCCCGCGCTGGCGGCGCGCATCGGCGAGAACGGGCGGGCCTGGGTAGCCGGGAATCGCCGCTGGAGCGACAACGGCCCGCGCTTCCGCGAGGCATACCGACGCGCGCTGGAGCGCAGCCGGGCGCCGGGGTGGCCGGACTGATGGAACGCCAGCGACGTCCGGGCGCGGCGCCGGGCGAGTTCGGCGCGAGCGCGATGACCGCGTTCCGCGTGGTCGCCGCGCTGCCCGATCCCATCGTGCTCGCCGCGCACCCCAGCTATCGGCGCAACCCGTACGAGGCGCTCCTGTACGGCGAGGCGTGGTCCGAGGGCATCGCGCCGGTCGCGATGCCGCGCTGGAGCCAGCTGCCCGAGCTCGTCGACCTGCAGCGGGCCGCGATCCCGACCGTGCTGCACCTGCACTGGCTCACCGCGGTCCTGAAGGACTCCGCGTCCGTCACGGAAGCGGAGGAGCGGTGTGCGACGTTCCTCGACGAATTGGACGCCTACCGGGCGGAGGGTGGTCGGGTTGCGTGGACCGTCCACAACGTGCTGCCCCACGAGTCTGCCTTCGAGGCGGTGGAGGCGATGCTGTGCGGTGCCGTCGCGGCTCGCGCCGACGTGATCCACATCATGTCCGCGGCGACCCCGGCTCACGTGGAGGGGCGATACGAGCTGCCCGCCGACCGACTCCTGCACGTGCCCCACCCGAGCTACATCGGCGTCTACCCGGACCATCTCTCGCGCAGCGCCGCGCGCAACGAGCTCGGGATCATGCCCGACGAGCTGGTCGTCGCCGCCGTCGGCGACATCCGCCCGTACAAGGGCCTCGACGACCTGCTCGATGCGTGGGCGCTCGTTCCTGCGGACCGGCCCCGACGCCTGATCATCGCGGGCTCGCCGCTCGACGCGCCCGGCGTCCCGGCGATCCTCGAGCGAGCCGCGCTGGATCCGCGCGTCGTGCTCGATGCCCGCTTCGTGCCGACCGAGGAGGTACAGGTCCACCTGCGCGCCGCGGACGTGGCCGTGCTGCCGTATCGGCGAGCGCTGAACAGCGGCGCGCTGATGCTCGCGCTGACATTCGGATTGCCGGTCATCGCGCCCGATGGGACCGGTATGACCGAGATCCTCGACCCGTCCTTCGCGTGGACCTACGCGGCAGGCGATCGCGCGGCGCTCGCCGATGCGCTCACCCGCGCCGCCGACCTCGCCACGCCGGCCGCTGCGGCGGCCGCCCTGGCGAAGGCACGGGCCCACGACCCGTCGACGCTCTCGACGTCGTTCGCCCAGGGGTTGCGCGCTCGCCTCGTCCGCGCCTGACCCCGTATCCTTCCCGTCCCATGCGCCTGAGCGAGCTGTTCTTCACGACCCTGCGCGACGATCCCGGCGAGGCCGAGATGCCGTCGCATCGGCTGCTGCTGCGCGCCGGCTACCTGCGCCAGCTCGGCGCGGGCATCTATTCGCTGCTGCCCCTCGGCAAGAAGGTCAGCGACCGCGTCGAGCAGATCATCCGCGAGGAGATCGACGCCATCGGCGGGCAGGAGATGGAGATGCCCGTCGTCCACCCAGCGGAGGTGTGGAAGGAGAGCGGCCGGTACGCGAAGATCGGCCCGGAGCTCGTCCGGTTCAAGGACCGGGGCGAGCGCGACATGGTGCTCGCGATGACGCACGAGGAGATCGTCGCGATCCTCCTGCGCGACATCGTCCAGAGCTACCGCCAGCTGCCGATGATCGTCTACCACTTCCAGACCAAGTTCCGCGACGAGCCGCGCGCCCGGGGCGGGCTCATCCGCGTCCGCGAGTTCGTGATGAAGGACTCGTATTCGTGCGACCTCGACGAGGCCGGCCTGGACATCAGCTACGAGAAGCACCGCGTCGCGTACGACCGGATCTTCGAGCGGCTCGGGCTGGACGTGGTCATGGTCCGCTCCGATGTCGGGATCATGGGCGGCAAGGGCGCCCACGAGTACATGGTCGTGAACGAGTTCGGCGAGGACACCCTCGTCCTGTGCGACAACTGCGACTTCTCCGACAACCAGCAGATCGCGGTCGTCGGCAAGCCAGATCCGGCGCCGGAGGACCTCCTGCCGATGGAGGACGTCGAGACGCCGAACGCGACGACCATCGACGCGCTGGCGTCCTTCCTCTCGATTCCCAGGTCGAAGACCGCCAAAGCGGCGTTCTTCGTGACCGGCGACAACCGGTTCGTCACCGCGATCGTCCGCGGCGACTACGACGTGAACGAGACGAAGCTCGTGAACCTCGTCAAGGCGCGCAAGGGCCTGCGTCCGGCGACCGTCGACGAGATCAAGGCACGGGGCATGGAGGCCGGTTACGGCTCGCCGATCGGCGCCCGGGACACGATCGTGGTCGTCGATGAGCTGGTCGCCCGGTCCCCGAACCTCGTGGCCGGGGCCAACCGCGTCGGCTGGCACGTGAAGAACGTCAACGTGCCGCGGGACTACACGCCGGACCACATCGCGGAGATCACGAACGCCCGCGAGGGCGACCCGTGCCCGAACTGCGGCTCGCCGGTCAAGCTCCGCAAGGGGATCGAGGTCGGCAACATCTTCAAGCTCGGCACGGACTTCACGGACGCGTTCGGGTCCATGTACCTGGGCGAGGATGGCGAGCGCCATCCGATCGTGATGGGCTCGTACGGGATCGGGCTGGGCCGGAACGTGGCGTGCATCGTCGAGGCCCACCACGACGAGAAGGGCATCGCGTGGCCGGACGAGGTCGCGCCGTACCCGGCGCACCTGGTGTCGATCGGCGCGGGGCGCGATCCCCGCGTGCTCGGGGTCGCGGACTCGCTGAGCGCCCTGGCCGCCACCTCCGGGCGCGACATCCTGTACGACGACCGCGACGAATCACCCGGCGTGAAGTTCACGGACGCCGAGCTGCTCGGCATGCCATGGATCCTGACGGTGTCGCCGCGGTCCCTCGCCGCGGGCGGCGTCGAGGTCACGCGCCGCGCGAGCGGTGAGCGCTCGACGCGCCCGATCGCGGATGTCGAAGCGTTCCTGCGAACGGGGATGTTCCCCGCCTGACGCCCCTCGCGGCGCCGCGCGGGCTACTCCTCGTCCGCGATCCCGTCGAGCGCCTCCGCGTCCACGGCGGTGCCGTCGAGGCTCACGATCGCCTCGGCAGTGGCAGCGGCACCGCCTTTCGCGAGCAGGGCGGTCGAGTCGAGCAGCTTCCGGTCGGGATCGTCGACGCGCTCGATGGAGAACTGGATGCTCGGTGGGATCGCCGCGCCGATCTGGATCTGCCCGATCCGGTAGACGGATCCACGTTCCTGCAGCGACGCGTTCGCCCGCTCCTGGAGTGACGTCGCCTTGATGACGACGTCGGCGAGGATCTTGGGATCGATCCGCTCGAGGATCGTGGTGAACCCACGCTTGGCCTTCTTGAGCGCGGACCTGGCGCGCGCCTGGGTCGCCGGATCGCGGACCGTCGCGACCGCCTTCCCGCCGACGTCGGCGCCCACCTTCGCGGCCTGGCCGGCCACCTCGACCGACACCTTCGCGGCCTGGCCCGCGACCGACTTTGCCCGTTCGAGGAAGCTCACATCGCCCTCCCGAGGTGCCTACTCGCTGGCGCGGATCATAGGCGCGGCGGGCGCGGCGGGCCGGGGCACGGGAACGGGGCGGAACACCGTTTCGAAGTCGTCGCCGTGGGCGACCGTGTAGGAATCGAACTCCACGAGCGAGCCGTCGCCGCGGGGCATCCGGAACCGCGACTCGGCGGCTCCAGCCTCGGCGAGGATCGCCA
>DATAIB010000344.1:0-3162 GCA_036262855.1 Candidatus Limnocylindrales bacterium | reverse complement strand
CTGCGCCTGGTACGGGTTGAACTCGATGTTGACCTTCGCGACGATCTGGTACTTCTCGTTGAGGATCAGGATGATGTCCGCCTCGTAGTTGATGGCCGACGAGCCGCGAAGGTGGTGGTTGCGCAGGCGCGCGGCCTTGAGGCCCTCCTTGTCCGCAGCCACGATGGCGATCGTCGGCACCTTCTCCGCGAGGGCGATGTCCTTGAGCCCCTGCACGACGTACGTGACCTTCTCCGATTCCGTCGGTGGCTCGGGGATCTGCGGCACCTTCTGGAGGTAGTCGACGATCAGCAGCATCCGCTGCTCGCCGGACTGCGCGCGGTGCTGGCGGATGAGCTCGCGAACGTTCTCGATCGTGCTCGCCGTGGCGGAGCCGCGCAGGAGGTAGAGGTTCGTGCCGTAGCGAGCGATGCGCTCGATCGCGGGGCGCAGCCGCGGGTTCGTCGACAGGTCCAGCTGCTCCTCGCCGAGTCGCGCCCACGAGCGGATCACCTCGGAGCGAACGTCCGTGATCTTGATCGCCCCGGTCGAGGGCTTCGTGTTCGGCAGGTGCGGGAGGACGGATTCCATCGCGATGAGGCGGTTCAGCATGTCCGCGTCGTCGTGCTCGAAGTTGACGTACAGCACGATCGCCTGGCCCGACGCGGCCACGTTGCGTGCCATCTGCAGCGCCATCGTGGTCTTGCCGGTGCCCTGGGCGCCACCGATGAGCATCAGCTCGCCGGGCCGGATCCCGCCACCGAGCATGCGATCGAGCGGCGCCATCCCGAGCGGGATCGGCTCGTAGTCGGCGAGCTCGCCGGTCGCGACCTTCTGCCGCACGTCCGCGAGGACATCGAGGGCGGATCGCGGCGACATCGTGCCGAACCCGGTATCAAGCGTCCAGCTGCCGTTGCCGGCGTCCGGGGCGGTGGCCTTCGTCGCGGTCGCGGTCGCGGTCTTCCTGGTCGGTCGCTCGGAGCGCTCGGAGCCCCCGTTCGTCACGCCGTCGTGCCTCCCATCCGTGCGCTCTCCGGAGTCATCGTGCCGAGATCGTCCCACAGCCGGGCGATCGTGCGAATTCCCGTCTCGTAGTTCAACAGGACCATGGTCTCGTTCGGGGCGTGCGCATTGTCATCCGGGTTCGTGAACCCGAGCATGGTCAGCGGCAGCCCCAGGATGTCCGAGAACATCGCGGAGACCGGGATGCTCCCGCCGGACCGGATGAAGACGGGCGGCTTTCCGAACGTCGCCTCGAGAGCGCGGCCCGCCGCCTGCGACACCGGCAGGTGCGGCGACATCCGCAGCGCCTTCGCGGTGCCGAGGTTCTGGACCTCGACCTTCACGCCGCGCGGGGCGACCTGGATCACGAAGTCCCGGAACTGCTCGAAGATCTTCTCGCCGTCCTGATCCGGCACGAGGCGGCAGCTCACCTTCGCGTGGGCGTGCGCGGGGATGATCGTCTTCGACCCTTCGCCCGTGAAGCCGCCCCAGATGCCGTTGACATCGAGCGTCGGGCGGACGCCCATGCATTCGAGGAGCGTGAAGCCCGGCTCGCCCGCAACGAGCTCCGGAACGCCGGTCACCTCCCGGAAGTCGGCCTCGTCGAACGGCAGGCAGCTGATCTCGAACCGCTCTTCGCGCGTCGGATCCACGACATCGTCGTAGAACCCGGGGACGAGGACGCGGCCGCTCGCCGCCTTCAGCTCGGTGATGATCCGGGCGAGCGCGTTGGCCGGGTTCTGCACCGCGCCACCGAACCCACCCGAGTGGAGGTCGATCGGGCCGCCCGTCACATCGATCTGGGCGTACATCATGCCGCGCAGGGAGGTCGTCAGCGCCGGGACGTTGCCCTCGAAGAAGCCGGTATCGCTGATGACGATCGCGTCGGCTGCGAGCAGCTCGCGGTGCTCCTCCAGCCACTCCTCGAGCCCGACCGAGGAGTGCTCCTCCTCACCCTCGAAGATGAACTTGAGGTTGATCGGGAGCGCACCGCGCGCGGCCAGCATCGCCTCCGCGGCCTTGATGTGCATGTGGATCTGGCCCTTGTCGTCGGCCGCGCCACGGCCCACGACACGTGCGGCATCACCCTCGCCCCGCACGAACGGCTCGAACGGTGCGGTTTCCCAGAGATCGATCGGGTCGACGGGCTGCACGTCGTAGTGGCCGTAGACGAGGATCGTGGGCGCGCCATCGGCATGGAGCCAGTCGGCGTACACGACGGGGTTGCCCGCCGCGACCGGGTAGAGCTCGGCGTGCTCCATGCCGATCCGGGTCGCCTCGGCGGCGACCCACTGGGCAGCGCGAAGGCTGTCCGGCCGGTGCTCCGGGAGCGTGGAGATGGACGGGATGCGCAGGAACTCGAGGTAGGACTCGAGCCGCTCCTCGCGGTGGGCGTCGAGGAAGGCCTCCACGCCGGTGTCGGTCTGGGTGGTCACGCAGGCATGGTACCCGCGCACCTCCGCTCGCAGAATCGAAAACGCCCGGCGGGTCGCCGGGCGCTCTCGGTTCGGGCTGGCTTGGTCGCCGGGTCAGGCCGGCGAAGGCGACGTGTTCGGCTTGCCGCCCTTGATGGCGGGCGCCGGGTTCTCGGCGGGGGTGCCCCCTTCGTCGCCGGAGCGGCGGCGGAGCGGGAGCCCGTGGAGGTCTTCCTTCGGCGGGAAGCCAGCGAAGATCGCCTCGAAGGCCTCGCTGTCGACCGTCTCCTCCGCGATGAGCTTCTGGGCCAGCTGGTCCAGCTTGTCGCGGTGGGTCTCGAGGACCTGGGTGGCCCGCTCGTATGCGCGGTCGACGATGGCGCGAACCTCTTCATCGATCGTCTTCGCGATCTCGTCCGAGTAGTTGCGCTGCTCGCCGATCTCGCGGCCGAGGAAGACCAGCTCGTCGCGCTTCCCGAAGGACAGCGGGCCGAGGCGATCGCTCATACCGAACTCGGTGACCATGCGCCGGGCGAGATCGGTCGCCTTCTCGATGTCGTTGCTCGAGCCCGTGGTCGTGTCGGCGAAGACCATGCGCTCGGAGACGTTGCCGCCGAGCAGTCCTGCGATCTTGTCCTCGAACTCGGACTTCGACTGGAGGTAGCGATCCTCAGTCGGGAGGGCCATCGTGTAGCCGAGGGCCATGCCGCGGCTGATGATCGTGACCTTCTGGACCGGGTCGCACTTCGGGAGGATGCGCTGCACG
>DATAIB010000343.1:0-3188 GCA_036262855.1 Candidatus Limnocylindrales bacterium | reverse complement strand
CAGGCCTCCGCCGCGATGTCGACTGGAGCGCTGCCGCCGCACACATCGAGGCAGCGCACACACTCCGAAGCGGGCGCTAGCCGGTCAGCTGGTACGGCGCGAGCCGAGCTACCGGGCGGCCACGACGAGTGATGGTGAGCTGTGTGCCGCGCTCGGCTTCGCGGAGGACCCGATGGAATTGACGGCGCAGCTGCGTGATCGTGATCCAGACGCCCTCGGTCGGGCGCGTCATCGGACGGATCCTGCGGGCGACCGTGCCGGTCGTTGGTCGATCCACGCGCTCACGTCGCCCCAGCGCCAGATCGGACCGGCGGCAAGCTCGGCATTCGGTACGGGGAAATCATGGTGTCGACGCCGCCAGGACTGGACCGTGCTGATCGGCCGGCCAGACCGACTGGCGATCTCGGCAACGCCGACGATGTCCACGGAGTCGTCCGGTCCCATGTCATACAGGGCGCGCTCCTCCCCAATCCGACGGTGTTCCGTCGGTGGCGGGGGCGCCAATCGGAAGCCGGCTCGCTCGAAGTCGCTGTCGTAGGCGAAGGCAATTTCGATGCCCGCACGTCGCATCACGACGAAGCTGGTGTGGTCGACGAGCGATGGCCGCCAGCCAGCGGCTCGAGCTGCCTCCGCCGCAACCGAATGAAGGCCCTGGTCGACCCAGACAACGTCGATCGCCGGGAGCATCTTCTGGGTCAGATCCTCCACGGCGACTGGTCCAAGACGTCGCCGGACCAGTTCGACACATTCGATCACCACGTAGCTATGCGTAACGAGCCTGGTCGTACGAAGTAGGTTTCGCCACGTCTGGAGCGCAGCAACGTGGGACGGCTGGTCATCGTCGAGGACGGCATACAGGGCTGACGTGTCCGCGAACGCGCTCATCCCCAGCGCTCGCGCATCTCCTCTTCGATGCCCATCACGAAGTAGGCGTCGTGCCCCTCCGCGACATCGTGGAGACCGGAGTGATACCCCCCGGACACCGTGAGTGCGCGTTCAACCACGGCAGCACGTTCGCGGCCGAGCCGCCACTGCTCGACCGCTTCGCGAAGCACGGAGGCGATCGGCCGTCCCGTGGCCGCAGCCTCGGCTTCGATCGCGACCGCTTGCTGATCAGTCGGAGCGAACTGCATACGCGTCATATGCGAACTGTACCGCGACTGTCACGCAAGGTGCAATCGTGCATCGCCACAATCTGCAGGAGTCGAGAGCTTCAGTTTGAATGCGGCCGCCAGGGCTCCGCCATATGCGCGAGCCACACCGCGACCGGATCCAGCGAGCGCATGAGGCGCTGGCCCTCGGTCTGCGGGTCGTCGAGGTCGCTGAAGAAGACCGCGGAGTCGCCCGCGATGATCTGCCGGCCCTCCCCTGTCTCGACGACCACGACCTGGGAGCCGGGCGTATGCCCGGGCGCCGCCACGATCCGAACACCGGGCATGAGCTCGTGATCGCCATCGAGCGGCACGTACGTCACCCCCGGCGCATCGACCCACTCGCGGGGCGTGTAGCCATCGATCGTTCGAGCGTCCTCGAGCTCGCGGCGCTGCACGTACGTCGGCCGGCCGGCGAACAGCACGTTGCCGCCGCAGTGGTCGAAGTGCAGGTGGGTGTTCACCACCGCGGTGATCGAGCCGATGTCGAAGTCCTGCTGGTCCAGCGGAACGGGCTTGGGCTCCATGTCTTCGGCCAGCGGATGTGACTCCAGGAGCCCGGTGTCCACCAGGACCCGGCCTTCGGGGTGTTCGATGACGTGCACGTACACCGGCATGTGCTCGTCCGGCGGCATGACGAGCAGGTCCGCGACGTACACGGGCGTGATCGAGATCGACCCGCGGTCGGGCGACGGCGACCTCATGCGCCGATGAGCTCGGCAACCTCGCCGACGAGCGCGATCTGCTCCGGGGTCCGGTAGAAGGTGTTGTTGAACGTGAAGCCGGTGAAGCCGGCTTCGATGTACGTCTTCAGGACCTCGGCGGCCTGCTTGGGCGTGCCGCCCTGGACGTACGGCCGCCGCTCCGGCGGCAGCGCCGCGAGGAGCGCCTCCTTCGCCGCCTCGTTCGGAGCGACGATCGCCGGCGCGGCCATCGTCTTCTCGATCTCGGTCGGATCGCGATTGATGTCCGCGCAGTAGCCCTCGAGGACCTCGGTCTTGTGCTTGAGCACATCGAACCCGAGCGGGAACCAGTGGGTCATGTCGGCATGCTTCGCGGCGATCCTGAGGGTCCGCTGCTCCCCTCCCCCGCCGATCAGGATCGGCGGCCCGCCGGGCTGGACCGGCTTGGGCACATTGAGCGCGTCCTTCAGCTGGTAGTGCTTGCCCTCGAAGTTCGCGCGTTCCTTCTCGAACAGCGCCTCGGCGATCGTGAGCGCCTCTTCGAGCCGGTCCATGCGCTCCCCCACCCGCGGGAACTCGAACCCGTAGCCCTCGTGCTCGACGTCGTTCCATGCGGCGCCGAGGCCGAGGATTGCGCGGCCGCCGGAGATGACATCGAGCGTGGTGACCATCTTCGCCAGCAGAGCCGGGTTCCGGTACGTCACGCCCGTCACCAGCGTCCCCAGGCGCACCTTGGACGTCTCGCGCGCCAGCGCGCTGAGGACGGACCAGCCCTCGAGCATCGGCTCGTCGACCTGGCCGACGCCTCCGATCTGGTACAGGTGGTCCATCACCGTGACGAGGCTGAAGCCGTTCGCCTCGGCCGCCTGCGCCTGCTCGACGACCTTGTCGAACAGCTGGGCGGTGGAGGTTCCGGGGAAGGTGTACAGCGGCATGTGGAAGCCGATCCATGGTTTGGTCATCGACCGATCGTATTCCCCTTCCGGTTTCCCAGCCCGGCACGGTCCCGGAGCTCGTCGATCTTCTCCGATGCCTCGGCCTTGGTGAGATCGCCCCGGACGTCCTCGCCGGTCTGCCTGCTCAGGTTCTCGAGATACGAGGCCTGCGCGCCGGTCATCGGCTCCTCGCCGGTCACCCAGTCGCTCGGGTCCTTCTCGAGGCCCGGTCGGCTCTCGGGATCCAGGTCGGGCTGCTGCGGCATGTCGTCGCGGTCGGTGCGTTCGCGCATATCGGGGTGCCTCCTTTGGTGAAAAGATACCGAACGGGCGTTCGAGTCCGATTGCGCATGCCGCCGAGAGGCGTTGCACGCGCCTGTCAGCGCGCTGATCCATTTCCGGTGCAAGACTCGACGGAT
>DATAIB010000342.1:0-6141 GCA_036262855.1 Candidatus Limnocylindrales bacterium | reverse complement strand
ATGTTCTGGCCGAGCGCCATCTCGCCCTGATCGGTGCTGCTCGAGTCGGCCAGGACCTGGTCCTTGGCCACCCGGTCGCCGACGCTGACGATCGGTCGCTGGTTGATGCAGGTGCCCTGGTTGCTGCGGACGAACTTCAGGAGCTTGTACTCGTCGAGCTCGCCCGCGTCGGTCTCGACGTGGATCCGTTCGGCGGTCACGCTGGTGACGAGTCCGCCGCGCTTGGCCACGAGGACCTGCCCCGAATCGCGCGCGGCGCGCTCCTCCATGCCGGTGCCGACGATCGGCGATTCCGGCTCGAGGAGAGGGACCGCCTGGCGCTGCATGTTCGAGCCCATCAGGGCCCGGTTCGCGTCGTCATGCTCGAGGAACGGGATGAGCGCCGTCGCCACCGAGACGACCTGCTTTGGCGACACGTCCATGTATTCGATCTGGTTGGCACGCGCCTCGGGGAACGTGTCCCGGTAGCGCGACGGGATCCGCTCGGCGGTGAAATGGCCGGCCTCGTCGAGCGGCGCGTTGGCCTGGGCGACGACGTGCTCCTCCTCCTCGTCGGCCGGGAGGTACTCGATCTGGTCGGTCACGACCGGCCGGATCGGGAAGGCATTGAGCTTCTGCTTCTTCAGCTCGGCCGCAGCTCCATCGGCGAGGAACTCGCCCTTCTTGGTGATGACCTCGCCGCCCTTGGCAATCAGGTCCGTGCCGGCCTCGAAGGTCGCCAGGTTGGGGTCGTCCCAGCCGACGGTCCGCTTGACCTTGCGGTACGGGGTCTCGATGAAGCCGTAGCTGTTGATCCGGCCGTAGGTCGCGAGCGATCCGATCAGGCCGATGTTCGGCCCTTCCGGGGTCTCGATCGGGCAGATGCGGCCGTAATGGCTGTGGTGGACGTCGCGGACGTCGAACCCGGCGCGCTCGCGCGACAGGCCGCCCGGGCCGAGCGCCGACAGGCGGCGCTTCGACGTGAGCTCGGCGAGCGGGTTCGTCTGGTCCATGAACTGCGACAGCTGGCTGCCGCCGAAGAACTCCTTCATCGCCGCCACGACCGGGCGGATGTTGATGAGGGCGTTCGGCGTGGCCTTGTCGATCTCCTGGATCGTCATGCGCTCGCGGACGACGCGCTCCATGCGGAGCAGGCCGATCCGGAACGCGTTCTGGATCAGCTCGCCGTTGGCGCGGATGCGGCGGTTGCCGAGGTGGTCGATGTCGTCCTTCGGGTGCAGCCCGCGGTTGCACTCGATGAGGTGGCCGACGATGGCGGCGATGTCCTCGCGGGTGATCGTCCGGCTCTCGCGGTCCAGCTCGATGCCCATGCGGGCGGCGGCGCCGTCCAGCTTCTTGTTGAACTTGTACCGGCCGACCCGACCGAGGTCGTAGCGGCGGAAGTTGAAGAACAGGCCCTCGACGAGCGCGCGGGCGTTGTCACCGGTCGGCGGATCGCCCGGGCGGAGCTTCTTATAGACCTCGATCAACGCCTCGGCGGGCGTCCGGGTGACGTCCTTCTCGAGGGTGTTCGCGATGAACGGATGCTCGGGATCCACCTCGACGGGCGCGAACAGTGCCGAGATCTCGTCGTTGGTCTCGTAGCCGACGGCGCGGAGCAGGGTGGTCGCGGCGATCTTGCGCTTGCGGTCCACCTTGACCCAGAGCTGGTCCTTGTTGTTCGTCTCGAACTCGAGCCAGGCGCCGCGGTTCGGGATGACCTTGGCGGAGAAGAGCATCCGGCCGGAGCTCGGATCCTCGAGCTCGCTGTAGTAGACGCCCGGGGAGCGGACGAGCTGGCTGACGACGACGCGCTCGGCGCCGTTCACGACGAAGGTGCCCAGGTCCGTCATCCATGGGTAGTCGCCCATGTAGACGCGCTGGCGCTGGATCTCGCCGGTCTCCTTGATCAGGAGCTCGACGTTGACGTACAGCGGACGGCTGAAGGTGAGGTCCTTGGTCCGGCACTCCTCCTCGGAGTATTTGGGGTCGCCGAACTCGTAGTCCAGGAACTGGAGCTCCATCACCTTGCCGGTGAAGTCCTTGATGGGGCTGATCTCGTCGAACAGCTCGCGCAGGCCCCGCTCGACGAACCAGCGGAACGATTCCAGCTGGAGCTCGATCAGGTTGGGGACCGGCAGGACTTCGGGAATACGGGCGTACCGCTTGCGTGCAGCAGCGGCTGCACCCGCAGTCGACTCAGCGGGAGACAGCATCAAGGACCACCCCTTGGAGGAGGACAGGAAGGAAAAGGGCCACGCTCACAGAACTGCATAGTCTATCGCTGGCGGTTGATCTGTCAACCACCCGCAATTCGACCCTGCAGGCCGTGGGCGCGGCCCGGAACGTTGCGGAACCTAGCGCGCGGTTGGACGGTCGCGGCGAAGGCGGAGCCGAGCACGGGTGCGAGCGCACCTCAAGGTGCGTGAGCTCCCGCGCGCAGGCGACAACGCCCGCCCCGGCCGTCCGGGCGCGCGAAGCCTGCAACGCCCGCCAGGGCCGTCCAACCGAGCGCTACTTGATCTCGACCTTGGCGCCCTGCTCCTCGAGCGCAGCCTTGATCTTCTCGGCCTCGTCGCGAGCGATGCCCTCCTTGACCGGCTTGGGCGCCGCGTCGACGAGGTCCTTGGCCTCCTTGAGCCCGAGACCGGTGAGCTCGCGCACGACCTTGATCACGGGGATCTTGTTCGGGCCGATCTCGGTCAGGGTCGCGGTGAACTCGGTCTGCTCCTCGGCGGCAGCACCGGCGTCGGCCGGAGCTGCAGCGCCACCCGCAGCCGGGGCGGCGGCCATCGCCATCGGGGCCGCGGCGGTCACGCCGAACTTGTCCTCGAACATCTTCTTGAACTCGGAGAGCTCGAGAACGGTCATCTTCTCGAAGGCCTCGAGCAGCTGGTCGGCGGTCATCGTTGCCATGGTGGTGGTGTCTCCTGGTGGTGTGGGATCGGCTGGGGTGGTCGGGGTCGGTGGTCTGGGGTCAGGCCGCTGCCTGCTTCGCCTCGAGGGCGGCGACCAGGCCGACGATGTCGCGCAGCGGCGCATCGAACAGGCCGGCCGTCGTGGCCATCGGAGCGGCGATCGCGCCTGCGATCTGGGACAGCAGCGTCTCGCGCGACGGCAGGGATGCGAGGCGGGTCACGCCATCGCCGTCGATCGCACGGTCGCCGAGGACGGCGCCGGTGATCTTCACCTGCTTGTACGGCCGCATCGTGTCGATGACGACCTTCGCGGTGGCGCCCTCGTCATTGCCGAAGGCGATTGCCGTCGGGCCGACGAGCAGCGTGTCGAGCGCAGATCGCACGGAATCCTCCGCAGCGATCTTCATGAGCCGGTTCTTCACGACGCGGTACGACACGTTCTGCTTGCGCAGCGCGCGGCGGATCTCGCCGATCTCCCGGACGGTCAGACCCCGGTACTCCGAGACGATCAGGGTGCGGTTGTTCGCGAGCTGCTCGCGCAGCTCGGCAACCGTTGCCTGCTTTGCCTCGGTCGGCATGGTGCCCTCCATCGTTCAGGCGCGCAGCCGGCGCGCGGCGGCGGGCGCTCGGGCCGGTCCGGCCTCCGCTCCCCTGCGACGGGCGCCACGTGGCGCAACCTGGACTGCAGGGGGGATGCCCGCCCATGAGGGCAAACGATCCGTTCCTGCCTCGGCGTGCTCGTCGGCGTCCCCGGGGCGATGCCCCGATCCGGTCCGGCGGATCAAGCCCCGACCGTCACGTGACGTGCGGTCCGCGGGCGCAGGCTGTCTTCGGTAGGTCCGTCTACTCGTGTGATCTCCCGCCATGCGGCGGGCTGCGCATTATGCCCGACTTTCCCTGTTTGTCACGGCAGGCGCAGCCGCGTCCAGCCGAAGGCGGAGCCGAGCCGCGCAGCCGCCAACGCCCGGGACGGGCGCGGATCAGCCTGCCGCGGCTGCGGCGAGGATACCGGGGATGTCGACGCGAATGCCGGGGCCCATCGTCGAGGCGATGGTCAGCGTGCGCAGGTACGTGCCCTTCGCGCCGGACGGCTTCGCGCGGTTGATCGCGTCGACGAGCGCGGCGAGGTTGGCGACGAGCGCATCGGCCTCGAAGCTGGCCTTGCCGACCGGCACGTGGACGATCGCCGTCTTGTCGACCTTGAACTCGACGCGGCCGCCCTTGACCTCGCGGATAGCGCGGTCCAAGTCGAAGGTGATCGTGCCCGCCTTCGGGTTCGGCATGAGGCCGCGGCGACCCAGGATCTTGCCCAGGCGGCCCACCTGGCCCATGAGGTCCGGCGTCGCGAGCGCGACGTCGAACTCGAGCCAGCCCGCCTCGATCTTCTTCACCAGGTCCTCGGCCCCGACCTCGTCGGCGCCGGCGCGAAGCGCCTCCTGGGCCTTCTCGCCCTGGGCAAAGACGGCAGCGCGGACGACCTTGCCGGTGCCGTGCGGGAGGACGACGGTGCCACGGACCATCTGGTCCGCGTGGCGGGGGTCGACCCCCAGCCGAAGGTGCGCCTCGACCGTCGCGTCGAACTTGACGGTGGTGGTGTCCTTCGCGAGCTGCGCAGCCTCGGCGGGCGCGTACAGCTTCTCGGCGTCGACGAGCTTGATCGCCTCGAGGTACTTCTTGCCGTGTGCCATCGGATCCTCCTTCGACCGGGGTTGCCGGTCTCCCACGTCAGGTCGTGCAGCCGCGACGCGTGGTCCGTCGCGGCGCCCCGGGAGCTGTCTAGCTCCCGACCTCGATGCCCATGGAACGGGCCGTGCCTTCGATCATCTTTGCGGCGGCGTCGATGTCGTTGGCGGACAGGTCCGCCATCTTGATGTTCGCGATCTCGCGGACCTGGTCGCGCGTCACGCGCCCGGCCGTCTCACGCTTGGTCGTGCCCGAGCCCTTGTCGATCCCGGCAGCCTTGCGGAGCAGGTCCGCGGCCGGCGGGGTCTTGAGGATGAACGTGAACGAGCGATCCTCGTAGACCGTGATCTGGGCCGGGATGATCTGGCCGGCCTTGTCGGCGGTCTTCTCGTTGTAGCTCTTGGTGAACTCGACGATGTTGATGCCGTGCGGGCCGAGGGCCGTGCCGACGGGCGGGGCGGGCGTGGCCTTGCCGGCCGGCAGCTGCAGGGTCAGGACGATGCGGATCTTCTTGGCCACGGGACTTCGACTTCCTTCCTAGAGCTTTTCGACTTGCAGGAAGTCGAGTTCAACGGGCGTCTCGCGCCCGAAGATCGAAACGAGGACCTTGACCTTGTTGCGCTCCGGGTTGACCTCGTCGACCGTCCCGATGAACTCGGAGAACGGCCCGTCGGTGACCCGGACGCTCTGGCCCTTGGTGAAGGCGACGCGGTACTTCGGCGTCTCGACGCCCATGTGCCGCAGGATCTGCTTGACCTCGGTCTCGTCGAGCGGGACCGGCTCGCTGCGCACGCCCGGGATGTTCGAGCCGCCGACGAAGCTCGTGACGCCCGGCGTGTTGCGGACGACGAACCAGCTGTCCGGGTCGAGGATCATCTCGACGAGCACGTAGCCCGGGTACACCTTCTTCTGGACGGTGTGCCGCTGGCCTTGGCGGATCTCGATCTCGTCCTCCATCGGGACGAGGACCTGGAAGATCTTGTCCTCCATGCCCATCGACTCGATGCGGTGCTCGAGGTTCGCCTTGACCTTGTTCTCGTAGCCGGAGTACGTGTGGATCACGTACCAGCGCTTGTCAGGGCCCTTGGCGATGACGTCGGAAGTGACGGTGGTGCTCATTGAATCCCCGTGGACAGGAAGCCGATCACACCCTTGAAGATGGTGTCGAACGTCGCGACGAAGAGCCCGACCGCCAGGCTGACGGCAAAGACCAGGACGGTCAGGTTGCGCGTCTGGGCGAAGGTCGGCCAGGACACCTTCCGGAGCTCTGAGACCGCCTCCGCGAGGAAGCGGCGAATTCGCTTCACGAGATCGTTCAGCCTTTCAAGGTGTGGCAGGGGCGATAGGACTCGAACCTACAACCGCCGGTTTTGGAGACCGGTGCTCTGCCAAATTGAGCTACACCCCTGCGGTGGTGCCCGTGGATGCTACTTGGCCTCCCGGTGGAGGGTGTGGCGCCGCTCATGCGGGCAGTACTTCATGAGCTCGATCCGGTTGGGATCGTTCTTCTTGTTCTTGCGCGTGGTGTACGTCCGCTGCTTGCACTCGGTGCAGGCGAGCT
>DATAIB010000341.1:0-5137 GCA_036262855.1 Candidatus Limnocylindrales bacterium | reverse complement strand
TGCTGCCTCCCGTAGGAGTCTGGGCCGTGTCTCAGTCCCAGTCTGGGTGATCGTCCTCTCAGACCACCTACCGATCGTCGCCTTGGTGAGCCGTTACCCCACCAACGAGCTAATCGGACGCAGGCCCCTCCCGAAGCGCCTTGCGGCTTTACTGGTGCGATCGAACGCACCACCACATGCGGTATTAGCCACCCTTTCGGGCAGTTATTCCCCACTTCGGGGCAGGTCACCCACGCGTTACTCAGCCGTCCGCCACTAGCGACAAAGCAAGCTTTGTCGCCCGTTTGACTTGCATGTCTCATGCACGCCGCCAGCGTTGATCCTGAGCCAGGATCAAACTCTCCGAAAAGATGCACAGCCTCGCGGCTGCGACTTCGTCCGAGGGTTTGACCGCTCGCACATCCGTTGATTTCTGGATCTCTGCCACTCTTCAGTTGTCAAGGTGCAGCCCGCTCCGAAGCACGCAGAGGTGATCGGCGCAGAACGCGGAGTATGGGCCTTTTCCCGAGCCGCGTCAAACGCGCGTTGCAGCGCCTCCGACGGGCCTCGCAGCCCTCGCGACGGAGCTCAGAAGATGCCCGTCTCGAGGATCAGCAGGATCAGGGCGCCGGCGATCCACGCCTCGAGCGCGAGCTGCGCGGAGCCGGGTGCACCCATGGGCCCGGTGAGCACCCAGTAGACCAGCAGCCCGAAGATCGTCGCGAGGACGAGCTTCACGAGCCGCAGCGCGATCTCGACGACGAACTCCTGGATCCGGAACCAGAGCGACATCGGGGAACGGGCCACGGGGTGTCGGGCCATCGGTCAGGCCGGCCGCTCGCCGATCGCCCGGCGGCCCTGGAGCGCCCGGATCAGCGTGACTTCGTCTGCGTACTCGAGGTCGCCGCCGACCGGGATGCCGCGGGCGATCCGCGTGACGCTCCCGACCTTGCCGCCGAGGCGCTCGTCGAGGTACATCGCCGTGGCCTCGCCCTCGAGCGTCGGGTTGGTGGCGAGGATCACCTCGGTGAAGGGGCTGCCGTCAGCCGCGGCTTCGTCGACGCGATGGATGAGCTCCGCGATGTGCAGCCGGTCAGGTCCGATGCCGTCGATCGGCGAGATCGCCCCGTGCAGCACGTGGTACACGCCGCGGAACTCGCCCGTCCGCTCGAGAGCGAGCACGTCGAGCGGCTCTTCCACGACGCACAGGCGGAGCGAGTCGCGATTGGCGTTGCGACAGATCGGGCACAGCGGCTGGTCGCTGATGTTGAAGCAGCGCTCGCAGAACACCACCTCCTCGCGCACGGCCACGAGCGCGCTCGCGAGCGCCCGCGCCTCGCCCTCGGGCGCACGCAGCAGGTGGTAGGTCAGGCGCTGCGCGGTCTTCGGGCCGATGCCGGGCAGGCGGTTGAACGCCTCGATGAGCTTGGCGACCGGTTCGATCAGCATCGTCGACATGGGCAGCGGAGGTCAGCGCGTGGCGGTCGGTGTGGACGTGTCAGCGACCGAGCAGGCCGCCGAGCCCGCCGAGCGACTGCATCGCGCCCATCTTCTGCTCGGCCATCCGGCGCGACGCATCGAGCGCGTCGTTCACGGCGGCCGTCACGAGGTCCTGGAGCATGTCGACGTCGTCCGGGTCGACCGCCGACGGATCGATCGTCACGGAGACGAGCTCCTGCTTGCCGGTCACGACGGCACGCACGACCCCGCCCCCGGACGAGCCCTCGACCTTGGCCTCGGCAAGCTCGGCCTGGACGCGCTCCATCTCCTGCTGCATCTGCATCGCCATGCGCTGCAGGTTTCCCATGCCCATTGGTTCGCTCCTCGTCAGGTGTGCTTGCAGTCTGTCAGGGTCAGCCGACCTCGGCCGCGTCGCCCGGCTCGTCGAGGAAGATCCGGCGCGCCTCGGCGAGGACCCAGGCGCTCTCGTCGCCCACCGGCAGCTCCGGCACGACATCGAGGTTGGTGGCCACGCATCGGACGGCGACGGCTCGTCCGAGGACGGCGGACACCGATTCCTCGAGGATCGCCCTGCGGCGTTCCGCGACCTGTCGCAGGAACGCCTTGTCCTCCGGGAAGCCGAGCGTGACGACGTTGTCCTCGACGCTGATCGGGCGGCAGACGACGATGAGGGGCTTCGTGGGCGGGTGCTGGCTCACGCGGCCGACGATCTCGGCCCAGCGATCGCGGATCGTCGCGAGGTCGCCGGTCGGTTCGGGCGCCGCGACGGATGAGCTTGGCGGCGCCGGCGACGTCGACGGCGCGGGCGCCGTGGCGGCGGCGGGCGGCGTGCCTGCTCGTGCGGGCGCGGGCGGGATGGCTTCCGGCTCGCTCGCCTTGCGCGACGGCTTCGCGGCGGCCGGCGCTGGTTCGTCCGTCCGCACTCCGGCCGACGCCGCGGGTGCAGGCGCGGCAGGAGCTGCCGGCGCGGGCGCGGGATCGGGGCGGGGTGGCGCGGCCGATGCCCCTGTTGCCCGCGTGGGTGCCGGCACGGCCGCTTGCGCGCCCACCGGAGCAGCTGCGTGGCCGGGCTCGGGGAACAGCGCCAGCTCGAGCTGGAGCCGAAGGCCGCCGACGCCGGCACGGCTCGGGTCGATGGCCGCGAGGCGGCGCGCCGCGCCTGCCAGCTCGTTGATCGCGTGGTTGCGAACCGCGTTCGAGCCGGCCGTGGGAGGGCCGCCGACGATGCCGGATCGCAGGGCCTCGATGACCTGGTCCAGGAAGCCGCGCAGGTCGCGCCCGCGATCCTCCAGCGCGTCGAGGAGCCGCATGCCCGCGCGCGGATCGGAGGCCACGAGCGCCTCGACGAATCCGTCGACCGTCTCCGCGTCGGCCAGGCCGAGCAGGTCGCGAACCTTCATCTCGTCCAGCGACTCCGCCGACGAGGACATGAGCTGATCCAGCATCGACTCCGCGTCGCGCATGCCACCCGCCGCCAGTCGGGCGATCAGGTGGACCGCCTCGGGCGTCGCCGTCCGGCCGTCGGCGTCGAGGATGCGGCGGAGCTTGCCCTCGATCTCATCGGTCGTCAGGCGTCGGACATCGAAGCGCTGGAGCCGCGAGAGGATGGCCGGCGGGAACTCCTGCGGGTGCGTCGACGCGAACATGAAGATCACGAAGTCCGGCGGCTCCTCGAGCGACTTCAGGAGCGCGTTCCACGCGTCCTTCGTGATCTGGTGGGCCTCGTCGAGGATATAGACCTTGCGCTTGAGGTCCGTCGGGGCGTAGTTGATGCGCTCGCGCAGGTCGCGGATGGCATCGATGCCGCGGTTCGATGCGGCATCGATCTCCAGGAGGTCCATCGCGCGGCCTTCACGGATCGACACGCACGACGGACACGCATCGCACGGGTCGCCGTCCTGCAGGTTCGTGCAGTTGACCGCCTTCGCGAGGATGCGCGCGAGGCTCGTCTTGCCGGTGCCGCGCGGACCGACGAACAGCACCGCATGGGCGACCCGGTCGGTTCGAACCGCATTCCGCAGCGTCTCCACGACGGCGTCCTGGCCGAGGACCTCGGCGAACGTCTGCGACCGCCAGCGCCGGTACAGCGCCTGGTGCGCCGGAGCCTGTCGGGCGGGCGCCGGGGTCGGGTCCTGGAGCTGAAGGTCGGTCACGCGACTCCGGTGGGCTGCTGCTCGAACGACTGGTGCATGTGCCGTGCACCTCCTGTCGACCGACTGGCGCCCGGGCCCTTCGCTGAAGGCGACTCAGATCAGGCCGTTCCGCGGCACCCGACGAGCTTCGCTGAGTGCTGCTTCCTTCCGGACCTGACACGGTTCGCGATTCGCCGCTGCGCGGGACCCGATCCTCGACACCGCCTGGAGCGTCGGCCTCCGAACGGGAAGGCCTCGAGGAGGAATTCAGCCCTGCTGGAGCGGATTGCAGGTACAGGGCACCGCTAGTTCCCCGCCTAGCACGGCCCGAGAAGGATACCGCGTCCCCGTTGGCGCCCGGCCTACGGCCAGCCTTGGCGGTCGTGACCGAAGAGGACGCGCTTCGGGTGCAGGGCCTTGAGCCGGGCGATCGAACGTGCGTAGGCCTCGCCGTCGCGAGCGGTCGAGGCTCCCTCGCGCGAGCCGTCGATACCCACCCACTCGCCGTAGCTGTAGACCGCCTGACCGGCGAGGAGCAGCGGGCCGTCCTTGGTGTCGACGACGATCGACTGGTGGCCCGGCGAATGGCCGGGCGTGGCGTAGATGTGGATCCCGGGCGCTGCCTCGACGTCGCCCTCGATCTCTCGGTAGGTCGCGCCGGGGAAGTCGATCGACGGCAGGTAGGTGTAGTCGGGCTCGTGGCCGGCGGCCCACTCGGTGCGCTGGACGAAGATGGGGATGCCCGGAAAGCGGCTGTTCTGGCCCGAGTGGTCGAGGTGCAGGTGGCAGTTGGCGATCGCGGTCACCTCCGCGGGGTCGATCCCGGCCTCCGCGAAGACCTCGTCGAGGTTCCTCGCGCGGATCGCCCAATTGCCGTAGAAGGGCTCGAGCTCCGGCCCGGCCGGGGAGAAGCCGGTGTCGAAGAGGAACACGCCGCCGGCGTGCCGGATCGCATACGCGACCACGACGCCGGTCTGACCGGGATAGTCGTAATCCAAGGGAAACGTGAACTCGCCCATGGGGAGGGCGATCACGTTCAGGTCAATCCCGGCGCCGTTCATCCGGTCGGGCGTCACGTGGGCTTGGGCGCGGTTTGCGCGGGATACGAACCCACGTCGTCGTACGCGCGATTTCGTGCCCCGAAACCGCGCCGGGACGCATCGTTGGGTCTTTGCCGAACGTGCGCTGAAGCTGGATGGGCCAGCTCGAGGCCGATTCGAGGGTCAGGTTTGCGCATACCACGACCCCCATTCGTATCCGGCAAATAAGTGGCGGAGAGGGAGGGATTCGAACCCTCGACGCGTTGCCGCGAACCGCATTTCCAGTGCGGCGCCATAGTCCACTAGGCGACCTCTCCGCGAGGTCCGGTAGCGAGCGGGCGGAGCCGCCGACGCAACGGATCGTCCATCCGATGACGTCCGAAGGTGGCGGAGAGGGTGGGATTCGAACCCACGCTGCTTTCGCAGACCGCTTTTCGAGAGCGGCACCATCAACCACTCGGACACCTCTCCGCGGCGGAGGATATCAGCGGGTCCCTGCGCGGCCCGAAGGCCGGCGTTTCTGAC
>DATAIB010000340.1:0-2079 GCA_036262855.1 Candidatus Limnocylindrales bacterium | reverse complement strand
GCGGCGATCGCGATGCCGTAGGCGATCACGAAGGTGCGCATGTCGGCACCGAGGACGTGCGTGTCCACCGTCATGACGTCGCCCGTGGCGCGGCTGCGAGCCGTCCACACCACCGCCACGCCGGTCACGAACATGGCGAGCGTCGCGAGCATGAACGGCGCGCCCAGGATCGCCCCGACGCCAATGTCCTCCGAGTGCTCGTCGGTCGAGAAGAGGATCGCGATGATCGGGATCATCGTCTCGGGCAGCGCGGTGCCGACGGCGGCGAGCACGGACCCGACCGCGCCCTCGGCCAGTCCGAGCTTGCGGCCGAACCATTCGATGCCGTTCGTGAACAGCTCGGCGCCGGCCAGGATGATGACGAAGGACGCGAGGAGGATGAGGAGGTCCATGGGCCTCCTAGCCTGTCAGAAGTCCCGCCGCGATGCCGATGGCGACGACGATGACGATCGCCGCAGCCACGCCGACCATGCGCCACTCCCCTCCCCGGGCGAAGCCGACGAGGGCGCCGAGGACGCGGAGCATCGGGGTCGCCAGGACCGCGAGGACGCCCAGCCACAGGAAGCCCGCCGGCCGCAACGCGAGCACGTCCGATGCGATCCGGCCGACGTCGAGCGACGGCCCTGCATCGAGCGGCGAACCACCGGCGGCGAGGAACAGGACGGTCCCGATCGCGATCAGGGCCATCGACAGGTAGGTGCCCGCCTGGAGGACGCGCGCCAGCACCGCCTCCAGCGTGCGCGCCGGCGGCGCGGCGGTTGGCTGCATCGGCGCGGGTTGCTGCGACGCGGTCATAGGGCGAGGGCCCGCCGGGTCATCTCGAACGCGGTGAAGAGCAGCACGCCGACGAACAGCCAGCGCAGCAGCCGCTGCCCGACCTTCCCGCCGTACTGCGATCCGATGGTCGCGCCGATGAACACGCCGACGGCGGTGGGGCCGACCGCGGCGACATCGATGCCGCCGCGCAGCACATAGACGAACGCGCTCGCCGACGCGGTGATGCCGATCATGAGGTTGCTCGTGGCGGTGGCCACGCGGAGCGGCACGCCCATGATCAGGTGCATGACCGGCACCTTGACGATGCCGCCGCCGACGCCGAGCAGTGCCGACACGATCCCGGCGGCGACGCTGCCGACCAGCCCGAGCGGCACGTTGCGCGTGCCGGCGAGCGGACCATGGCCCGTCGACAGCTCCGGTTCCGACTCCTCGGCCCTCGTTCCGCGCCGGACCATCGTGAAGGCAACGTAGAGCAGCACCGCGGCGAACAGGCCCGCGAGCATCCGCTCGTCGAGCAGGAATGCCAGCAGCCCACCGGCGATGGCCCCCGTCGCGGTGAACAGCTCCAGGATCATCCCGAGGCGCAGTCGCGCCTGGCGCCGCTCGAGGAACACGCCGGCCGACGCGCTGCTCGTCACGATCACGCACACGAGCGATACGCCGACCGCCTCGCGCAGGGGCACGCCGAAGCCGATCGACAGCAGCGGCACGATGAGCAGGCCGCCACCCAGCCCGAGGAGCGACCCGAACAGCCCGGCGGCAACCCCGCCGACGAGCATGAGCAGCCCGACTTCCATCGCGCTCGGCTACCTGTCCCGGCGTGCGTACCCGTCCCGCCGGTCAGGCGGCAGCGGGCCAAGGCGCGAACGAGGACCGGAGCGAGCGCACGTCCACGTGCGTGGCCCCATCAGCGCCGGCCTTGGAATTCGGCTCGGAACCTAGGGGCGGAGGTGTTCGGGGGAGTACGGCAGCAGCGCGACATGACGCGCCCGCTTCAGGGCGATACCCAGCTCACGCTGGTGGCCGGCACAGGTGCCGGTCTTCCGTCGCGGCTCGATCTTGGCCCGCTCCGAGAGGTAGCGGCGGAGGCGGTTGACCTCCTTGTAGTCGATGACGACGGTCTTGTCGGCGCAGAACGCGCAGACCTTGCGGCGACGTCGATCGCGGTAGAAGTCGTCGCGCTTGCGCGCTCGAGCGGATGGCATTCGGTCGGGTCTCCTGGGCCAGGCTAGAAGGGAAGCTCGTCGATCTCGGTGTCGTCGAAACCGCCGGAACGGCCGCCCGCAGGGGCGCCGGCGGCAG
>DATAIB010000339.1:0-5335 GCA_036262855.1 Candidatus Limnocylindrales bacterium | reverse complement strand
TGTCGCCCGACCCGGGTGGGTTACCCCTGCGCGAGCCGGATGAAGGCGTCGATGTCGACGCGCGAGTGGCCGGACGTTCCCTTGTTCACGATCTTGATCGTGTGCGTGCCGTTGGTCGACCAGTTGTAGGCGAAGACGATCCGCTGGGCCTGGTAGGTCGATGACAGCAGGTTGACGGTGGCCTTGAGCACGCCGTCGACGTAGACGTCGGCATAGCCGCGGAGTGCGCCCTTCGTCGACACCCAGGCGATCGATGATCCGGTAAAGGTGAACGACGCTGACGCGCCCTTCGCGGTCGAGTACGCCTGGCTGCCGCCCGAGGCCGACGTGGCCGCGACCGTCTTCCAGGTGCCCGAGTACTTCACGGAGGTGCTGGTCTGCTGCTTCCGTTCGCCCGTGAAGGTCGGGCCGTAGGCCCACGCGCTGAGGTTGCCGTTCGTGTCGGAGGCGCGCATCCGGTACTGGAACGCGCTGCCGAGGGTGAGCGACTGCGCGATGGACAGCGCGGAGGCGGAGGACAGGTCCACCGTGGTCCACGAGCCGCCGCCGATCATGCGCTGAACCGTGTAGCCGGCGACACCCTTGTCGTCCGTGGCGGACCAGACGGTCTTCACGGGGCTCGAGGTCGACCCGAGCGTCGAGATCGCGTACTGCTTGGAGGTCGGCGCCGCCGCGACGGGCGCGATGCCGTCGGTCACGACGAGCGAGACGTTCGTCGACCGCGTGATGCCGTTGGCCGTGCCGGTGACCTTGAGCGTGTACGTGCCGGTCGGGGTGACCGTGCCGGACTTCGACGTGGTCACCGAGAGGGTGACGGAGCTGCCGCTGGTCGAGGTGGAGCTCAATGTTGCGGTCGTGCCGGCGGGCAGGCCGGAGACCGACAGCGAGACCGGGAGCGTGAAGAAGGTTCGGTTGATCCCGATGCCGAAGCTGGCCGACTGGCCCTGCTTGACCGAGCCGCCTGCCGCCAGCGTCGCTGCCGAGGACAGGCTGAAGTTGGCGCCGAACGTGACCTTCGTGAGGTCCGTGCCGTTGTAGTAGTCAAGGTCGACGTTGCCGCTGATGCCGGGGACCGGGCCGCCGCCGTACTGCCAGAACGTCCAGCCCTTGCCGCCCCAGTTGTTGCCGGGGATGCTCGGCTTCGAGACGCCCCAGTGGGCGATCCAGAGCACGGTGTAGCCCTGGTCCGCGAACGTGCTCGTGTCACCGAGGTACGTGCGCCAGAACGAGGGGCTCGTGTAGACCATCGGGCGGACGCCGGTCTTGAGGTAGACCTCGTCCAGCCACGCCTGGACCCATGCCTTGAGGGCCGTTGTGGACAGCCCGCCCGACCGCTCGAGGTCGAGCGCGGGGATGAGCATGCCGGGCTGCAGCTGCAGCTGGCTGACGTACCAGTCCGCCTCTTCGCGGGGCTTCGTGGGATTGCCGTCCGGTCGCGCGAAGTGATAGCCGGTGACGGCGAGGCCCTGGGCCTTCGCACCGTCGCGGTACTTGAACCAGTTGGCGTCCGTGTAGCCGATCCCCTCGGAGGTCTTTGCGATCACGAAGCGGTAGCCCGCGCCGCGAACCTTCGCGAAGTCGACGGACCCCTGCCAATGGCTGATGTCGATGCCGTTCATGTACGGACCGGTCGGCGGGGGCGGCGTGGTCGTGTCCACGGCCGAGAACAGGCCGGTCGCGGCGTAGACGGCCGATCGGCCGTACAGGGTGGACGTGCTCTTGCCGTTGACGGCGACGATCTTGTACCAGCTGTTCGACGCGTGATCGCCGTTGCAGGTCACCGACCAGGAATCGCCGGTCACCGTGCCATCGGCCGTCATCGTGCCGCCCGCATTGAGGATGTCGACGACCGTGCCCGACAGCTGCGCGGTCGCTCGGAGGTTCGTATTGCAGTTGGCGGTGTAGCTCGCGGTCGCCGCCTGGGCGGTGCCGGCGGTCAGGCCCGGCAGCGCGCCGCCGATTGCCGCCGCGAGCGCGAGCACGAGCGCCGCACGCAGCGATCGTTGCGACGGGACGCGCAACCGCGCGGTGCCGATCGGCGCAGCGAAGCGGAGCACAAGGGGGTGGCGAGGGGCGCGACTGGGAAGGGCCATGATCAGGTGCCTCGTCGGGTTGGGGCGCCCATCTGAACTGCTGCGACCGTGGGGCGGCGATCCGGACACTAGATATGCCGGTGCAAGGTGTCTCTAGTCATTCGGTCATGGCCCGTCTAGGACTGGTTGGGTCTGGTGCGGTCCTGCATGGCAACCGTCGACGCGCGGTAGGCTCGGACGCATGGCAACCACGCAGCGAACCATCAGCGTGCCCGGCGAGGGCCGCGTCACCGTTCGACCCGATCTCGCCGACCTTCGCGTCGGCATCTCGCTCACGGAGCCCACCGTCCAGGCGGCCCGTACCGCCGGCGCCGTCGCGCTCCAGTCGATCCTGAGCCGGCTCGCGACCCTCGGGATCAAGGATGGCGACATTCAGACGTCGATCGTGTCGATGACGCCCGCGTACGACTACTCCGACCGGAACCCTCCCCGCCTCATCGGGTACGCGCTGACCAACACGGTGTCGGTGACGATCCGGGATCTCGAACGGGTCGGCGACGTCATCGATGGCGCGTTGACCTCCGGCGCGACGACGATGGACAGCCTCGGGTTTCGGGTTGCGAACCCGGATCCGCACCAGCGCGCGGCGCGGGAGCTCGCGGTCAGGAACGCGCGGGCGAGGGCCGAGACGCTGGCCGCAACGGCCGGCGTCGAGGTCGGCGACGTGCTCGCGATCTCGGAGGGCGGCGCGGCGCCGGCGCCGTTCGAGTCCTACCCGGCCGCTCGGCAGCTGTCGATGGCCAAGGACGTGTCGACACCGATCGAGGCGGGCATGACCGAGGTCTCGGTCGATGTCACGGTGACGTTCGCGATCCGCTGATCTGGCACGCGCCGGAACGGCCCGCGTCGGTGCCGGCGATGGCGGCGCTCAGCTGAAGGGCACGGGCCCCGGGATTCCGAGGAGCTGGCCCACGGTGACGAACCGGTAGCCGCGGGCGCGATAGCCGGCGATGATCCGCGGCAGGGCCGCGGCGGTGTTCTCGACGAACGTGTGCATCAGGACGATCGAGCCGTTCGTGCCCGCCAGGGCTCGCGCGGTGATCGTCCGCCGGCTGACACCGGACCAGTCCTTCGTGTCGACATCCCACATCACGACGGCCGTCTCGCCGGCGCCCGTCGTCGCGAGCCGTGTCAGGCGGTCCTTGGCGCCACCGGGCGGGCGCATCATCGGCATCGGCTCGATCCCGAGGATCCGCTGCACGGTTGCTTCCTGGAGGGTCAGCTCCCGAAGCTGGGCGTCATAGCAGCGCCCTTTGAGCGTGGCGTGGTGCTGCGTGTGGTTGCCGATCGGGAAGCCCGCCGCCACGATCGCCTTCCACGTGTCGGGCTCGCGTTCGATGGCCCGGCCGATCGGAAAGAAGGTGGCGTTGACCTTCGCCTTCACGAGGATCTTCAGGATCGCCTGCGTGGTATCCGCGTCGTAGCCATCGTCGAAGGTGAGGGCGATGACCTTGCTCTTCCGGTCCCCGTGGAAGACGAGGCGCGCGGCCGTGAGCCCGGTAGGAGGGTCGACGCAGCGCGGCACCAGCACGCCGGCCATGGGCCCGCGGGGGATCGGCGGCTCGAGGCGTGGGTCGCCTCGCCCCACGACAGCTGCGGGGGTCGAGGTTGCGACGGCGACGGGTGGGACGGACGCGACCTCGGTGCCGGCCGTCGAACTCGCACTGCCGGGCCCTCCGAGAAGGCCGGCGGCAGGCAGCCCGACGCCTGCAGCTGCGATGAGCAGCACCGCAATGGCAATGGCGGCGGCGGGAGGTCGATGTCGACGTCGATGGCGTAGCACGGCGTGCTGACGACGCTACAGCCGAGACCGTCGTGACGCGTTGCAGTGCGCCTCGAGCGGGTTGCAGTGCTCCGCGAGCCGGTACCGGCTACTCGAGCAGGTAGCGCGGCACCTGGTTCTGGAGCTCCTCGCCGGCGGCGAAGCGGCGGATCTGGTCGCCGGCGATCTTGAACGTGCGGACCGTCGCGGGCGCCGAGTCGCCGGCGATGTGCGGGCTGATGAGCACGTTCGGGATCGACCAGAGCGGACTCTCCGGCGGGAGTGGCTCGGGATCGGTGACATCGAGCACGGCGCGCAGGCGCCCGAGATCCAGCTCGCGCAGCAGCGCCACCGCATCGATCGTCCGGCCGCGGCCGCCGTTGACGACGAGCGCATCGTCAGGCAGGAGCGCGAGCCGACGCTCATCGAGCAGGCCCGTCGTCTCGGACGAGAGCGGCAGCATGTTCACGAGGACCTGCGCGGTCGGGAGCAGCTCGTCGAGCGAATCGAGCCCGAGCACGCCGTCGTCGGGCCTGGCCGTTCGGGCGACACCGATGACGTCCGCATCGAACGCCTTGAGGCGAGCGGCGATCGCCGAGCCGATCGACCCGTGCCCGAGGATGACGACGCGGCGGCCCGCCACCTCGGTCGGTTCGAACGGCGTCCAGTCGCGCGTGATCTCGAGGTCGCGCGACTGGATCAGCCCGCGCTCCATCGCCAGGATCGCGCCCACCACCCACTCCGCCAGCGGCGCATCGAAGGCGCCCTTCGCGTTGCACACCGTGATGTGTGGCGGCACGTGGCCCACGAGCCAATCGACGCCCGCCGAGAGCGTCTGGATCACCTTGAGGCGACCGGTCGAAACCGAGTCGAGCGTGGCGCGGATCGGCGGCCGCATTGCCTGCAGCGGCACGATGAAGTCGATCGTCGCCGGGTCCGGCAGCGTGGAAGGATCCGCCTCCTCCGCGACCCAGACGACCTCGACGTTGTCGGGCAGGTCGCCGATGTGCTCGACGCCGGGGTATTCGGGCAGGCAGACGACGATCGGCTCGGCCGCGGACGCCCCTGATTCGGTCACGCCCAAATCCTAGACGCCGCTCGCGGGTCCGCCCGCGTCCGCGTTCGGCTGCGTATGCCCGCCCATGCCAGTCCCACTGTCAAGTTGCGGGTTTCGGAGGCCATACGGCAGCTCGGATGCCTCCACGTGCGCACGCGACGCTCCAACCGAGCGTGAATTTCACGCGTTTCGGGCGCTTATGGCCCGGCTTACCCCGGAATTGACGATCCCACTGGCATCAACGGACACAAGGGGCCCAGCCGGGGCGGCTGCCGAGCCAAGGCGAGGGCGGCTGCCGAGCCCCAAGGCGAGGGCGGCTGCGAAGCGCGTGCAGCGCCGGCAGCGGAGCCCCGGGCAGCGCCGGCTGCGGAGCCCGAGCAGCGCCGGCTGCGGGGCCGGGGCAGCGCCGGCAGCGGAGCGCCG
>DATAIB010000338.1:0-2762 GCA_036262855.1 Candidatus Limnocylindrales bacterium | reverse complement strand
ACACGAACGGTGGAGGGATCTTGACGAGCGACCAGGTCGCGACCGAGGCGGTCGCGAACGGCTCCGCATCGCCCAAGAAGCGCCGGCTGTCGCCGAAGTGGATCGCGCTCATCGTCGCCGTCATCGTCGTCGATGCGCTCGCGTTCATGTTCGTTCCGCCGACCGACAAGAACAACCCCGGCGGTCCTTGCGCGTTCCCGGTGTGCTTCATCACCGGCTCCCTGGAGTTCCCGGCGCCGCACAACGTCGTCGACTTCGATCCTGCGAACGCCCCGGGCGCCGACGCGCTCGTGACCTTCCACCCGGCCATCAGCAACACCCTGTTCACGATGTGGATCGTGATGCTGCTCGTCGTCATCGGCTCGGCGCTGATGGTCCGCGGCTCGAAGCTCATCCCGGGTCGCGCGCAGAACTTCTTCGAGTGGTTCTACGAATTCCTCGGCAACTTCGGCATCGGCATCGCCGGCGAGGCGGGCCGCCCGTACCTGCCGATCTTCCTCGGTGCGTTCCTGCTCATCGTGTTCGACAACTGGATCGGACTCGTGCCGCCGGTCGGCAAGATCGAGCTGCTGCGCGCGCCGTCCAGCGACGTGAACATCACGCTCGGGATGGCGCTCGTGAGCTTCGTCATCTTCGAGTTCCTCGGCTTCTGGAAGCTCGGCATCGGCGGCTATCTGGGCAAGTTCTTCCCCCTCTACGAGTTCAAGAAGGGCATCGGCGCGGGGATCATCGCCCTGTTCGTGGGCCTCATCGAGCTGATGCTCGAATTCGTGAAGCCGGTCACGCTGTCGTTCCGACTCTTCGGCAACATCTACGGCGGCGAGGTCGCGCTCGGGGTCATCACGTCCCTGACGATCGTCCTCGTGCCCGTCGCCCTGCTCGCGCTCGAGCTCATGCTCAACGCGATCCAGGCCCTCATCTTCAGCGTCCTCACGCTCATCTTCATCGTCCTGGCGATCGAAAGCCATCACGAGGAGGAAGGGCACATCGCAGAGGACGTGATGGCCACGGCCGAGGGACACGCCCCGACCGCGCAACCCAGCCACTCGTAACCAGGCAATCACCCAACCAAGGCATCGGTAAGGTTTAGGAGGGATCTCTCGAATGGAGCACATCGGCGCAGGGCTTGCGGCTCTCGGCGTGATCGGCCCCGGCATCGGCATCGGCATCCTCGCCGGCCTGTCGGCCACCGCCATCGGGCGCAACCCGGATGCAGCGGGCCAGATCCGCGGCATCGCGATCATCCTCGCGGCCTTCGCAGAAGGCCTCGGCGTCCTCGCGATCGTCGTCGGCCTGCTCGCGATCTTCATCAAGTAGCTTCACGGCCGGGTAGTCGATCGTGGCGCTGTTCGGGCTCGTCTCTGCAATCGGGGGTCATGCCGTCGGGCTGGCCGCCGAGAGCGAGCCGCTGTTCCAGATCAACCTGTTCCAGGTCGTCATCGCGGGCGCCAACTTCGTCATCTTCCTCGTGCTCATGTGGCAGTTCGCGTTCAAGCCGGTCGCGAACATGCTCGCCGAGCGCAAGCAGCGGATCGAGCAGGGCCTCCGCGACGCGGAGCAGGCCAGCAAGGACCGCGCGAGCGCGGAGCAGGAGCGGCTCGCCGCCCTGACCGAGGCACGACGCGAGGCGAACGACATCCTGGCGCGCGCCCAGAAGGTCGCCCAGGAGACGCGCGACGCGGACATCGCCGCGACCCGCACGGAGCTCGAGCGGATGCGCAAGAACGCGTCCGACGAGATCGAGGCGGAGAAGGGCCGTGCCCTGGCCGAGCTTCGGAGCGAGGTCGCCGACCTTGCCCTCCAGGCCGCCGGTCGCGTCGTCCGCGAGAACATGAACGACCAGCGCCAGCGCCGGCTCGTCGAGGAGTTCCTCGCCGATCCCACGCCGACCGCGGATCGCTGATGTCCGGCAAGTCGTCGACGGCGGCGCGTCGCTACGCGGAGGCCGTGTTCGAGCTCGGCATGCGCGACGACGCGATCGACGTCTACGGCGACGAGCTGGACCAGGCGGTCTCGCTCATCGGGACGGACAGGGTCCAGGACGTGCTCGGCGATCCCGCGCGGCCGCTGGGCGAGCGCCAGGCGCTGGCTGACAAGCTCATCGAGCGCCGCGTTCCGGATCCCGTGCACCGGCTGGTGGCCCTGCTCGTGGAACGCGGCAAGGTCGACCGGCTCGCACAGGTCGCCCGCGAGTACCGCCGCCTCAGGAATGAGGAGCGCGGGCAGGTGGAGGCGCTTGCCGTGGTCGCCAGCCCGCTCACCAGCGGGGAGACGACCGCCCTCGCCAAGAAGCTGGCCGCGATGACCGGCAAGACCGTCGATCTCCGGGTCGAGGTCGACGAAGCGCTGATCGGCGGGCTCACCGTCCGCGTCGGCGACACCCTCTACGACGCCAGCGTCCGGGGCCGCCTCGAGCGGCTTCGCGAGCGCCTCGTGGCGGGCGCCAGGTAGCGCCCGCGCCCGCCAGAGCACCAAGGAGCACCGATGGCCATCAAGTCCGACGAGATCGTCAACATCATCAAGTCCGCGATCGACAACTTCGACGCCGACGCCGAGACGCGCAACGTCGGCACGGTCGTCGAGGTCGGTGACGGCATCGCCCAGATCTACGGCCTCGAGGGCGCCCTCTCGAACGAGATGCTCGAGTTCCCGGGTGGCGTCATGGGCATGGCCCTCAACCTCGAGGAGGAAACGGTCGGCGCCGTCATCCTCGGCAACGCGTCGGCGATCAAGGAAGGCGACACCGTCAAGACGACGGGCCG
>DATAIB010000337.1:0-2904 GCA_036262855.1 Candidatus Limnocylindrales bacterium | reverse complement strand
GTGTGCGAAATATCGTCCGTCCAGCGGTCGGACCGCGCAATGGCGGCTCCGGTCGCACCTGACGCGACGAGTCGCCCGCTGAGCGCGCCGATTCGTCGCACAAACGGCGGGGCAGCCGGTCGGGAGGGCGCTGTCGCCACCCGCCGCCCGCTGGACGTGCGATTTGTCGCGCAGTAAGCCGCAGGTGAGCGCGGCTGATCATGCTTGATGGATGTCGACGCGCGAAACGCCCGCGAGCAGAGGCCGACGGCGCGCCCGGATGCTCCGGGGCCGCATTGCCCGCGAGATCGCGGCTGCTCGGCGCGCCGCCGGTCTGAGCCTTCACGCGGTTGCGTCGGCCTCGGGCGTGGCCGTCGACACGATTCGCCGCATTGAGCGCGAAGAGCCGGGTGCGTTTACGGTCGATCTGATCGCGGCGGCTGCGGAAGTGGTGGGGCTCGAGTTGGCGGCGTCGCTGCACCCCAACGGTGACGCCGTTCGAGACAAGGGTCAGCTCGCGCTGATGGACAGATTTCGGAATCGGCTGGGTCCCAACGCAAAGCTGCGGACGGAGGTTCCCATGCCGATCACCGGCGACCTTCGGAGCGCGGATGGGACGCTCGCGGTGCGGGCCGAAGACGGTCCGGCCGACATCCTGATCGAGGCGGAGACGCATCTCGACGACATCCAGCTGGTCCTGCGCCGAGGCGGCGCGAAGCAACGAGACCTGGGCGCGAAGCGGTTCGTGCTGCTCGTCGCCGACACGAAGCACAATCGCGAGGTGATCAGGCGGCACCCGGAGCTGCGCGAACGGTTTCCCGTCGCTCCGAGGCGGGCGCTCGCGGCGCTCGCGAAGGGCGAGGATCCGGGTGGCGACTGCCTCATCGTGCTCTAGGCCCACGGGGGCGCCGCGGGGCGCCGCGGCAGGGCGCGGCGGGCGCCGCCGCAGGGCGTCGCCGCGACCGGCGCCGCGTCCGATGCCGCGGCAGGTCGCCGCGGCAGGGCGCCGCGGCAGGGCCACGAAACCTGATCGTGCTCTGAGCCGGTGGTCGGGGCCTACAATCCGCGGCGATGACCGACCGACCGCTCAAGGTGCTCATCGCGAAGCCGGGCCTCGATGGCCACGATCGCGGCGCGAAGGTATTGGCACGCGGCCTCAGGGATGAAGGCTTCGAGGTCGTGTACACGGGCCTGCGCCAGACGCCGGACATGGTCGTGACGGCCGCGATGCAGGAAGACGCCGATGTCGTCGGCCTTTCGATCCTGAGCGGCGCGCACATGACGCTCGTGCCCAAGGTGACCGCGAAGCTCAAGGACGCGGGCATGGATGACGTGCTCGTGGTCGTCGGCGGCATCATCCCCGACGACGACGTGGCGGCCCTCAAGGACGCTGGAGTGGCGGCCACGTTCGGGCCGGGCACCACGATTGCCGAGGTCGCCGAGTACATCAGGGCCAACGCCCGACCGCGCGACTAGGGTGCCCGCCGGCTCGAGCGGCGCGATGACCACCGAGGCCACGCGAAAGGCCGACGCCCTGGTCGATGCCGCGCTGGCAGGCGACCGGCGAGCGCTGGCACGGATCCTGACCGCAGTCGAGAACCGAACCCCCACCGCCGAGCAGGCACTTCGCCGCCTGTACCCGCTGGCGGGCAAGGCCCATCTCGTCGGGATCACGGGGCCGCCCGGCGCGGGCAAGTCCACGCTCGTGTCGGCGCTCATCGCCGCCGCGCGTGCAGCCGGCAGAGCCGTGGGCGTCATCGCGGTCGATCCGTCCAGCCCCATCACCGGCGGCGCCCTGCTCGGCGACCGCGTGCGCATGCAGAGCTACGCGACGGACCGCGACGTCTTCATCCGATCGATGGCGTCGCGCGGGCATGCGGGTGGGCTTGCGTCGACGTCCACCGCGGCGGCGTCCGTGCTCGATGCCGCCGGCTTCGACCTGATCCTGCTCGAAACCGTGGGAACCGGCCAGTCCGAGGTGGAGGTCGCCGCGGCGGCCGACACGACGGTCGTCCTCGAGGCGCCCGAGATGGGCGACGAGGTCCAGGCGATCAAGGCGGGCCTGCTCGAGGTCGCCGACATCGTGGTCGTGAACAAGGGCGATCGACCCGGCGCGCAGCGAACGGCCTCGCAGCTCCGGGCGATGCTCGTGGCGGTGGGCCGCGCGGGCGGCGCGAACCCCGATCGACCGCGACCGAAAGAGCCCGAGGTGCTCGTGACCACCGCCGTCACCGGCGACGGGATCCCGGCGCTGATGGACGCGCTGGACCGCCACCGAGCCAAGGGCCGGGACGCGGCGGACACGCCGGCCCGACTCGCCCGTGCCGAAGCCCAGGTCTGGGCGATCCTGGCCGACCGATTGCGCGCGCGCCTCCACGAAACGGCCCACGTCCAGGCGACCACCGAGACGATGCGCAAGGTTGCGGGCCACGAGCTCGATCCGTTCGCCGCGGCCGACGAGCTCCTGGGCGAACTCGGTGACCGCGCCGACGGCGCGCGCCGGCGCACCGGGTAGGATTTGCCGGATGGCAATCGAGCGCGTCTTCGTCGCAGGCGCCGGCCTGATGGGCCACGGCATCGGGCAGGTCCACGCCGCGATCGGCAAGCACGTCACGCTGTACGAGCCCGACATCGCGCGCGCCGAAGCGGGTCGCGAGCGCATCGCCGCCAACCTCGAGCGCTCGGTCGCGAAGGGCCGACTGACCGACGCGGAGCGCACGCTGATCCTCGGGCGCGTCATCGCAACCGACGACCTGGAGGCCGTTCGAGCGGCCGACATCGTGATCGAGGCCGTCTACGAGGACGCCGAAGTCAAGCGGCGCCTGTGGTCGATGATCGACGAGCGGGCCCCCGACGACGCGATCTTCGCGTCGAACACAAGCTCCATCTCCATCGACGACCTCGCAGGCGCGGTCGATGAGCGGC
>DATAIB010000336.1:0-3322 GCA_036262855.1 Candidatus Limnocylindrales bacterium | reverse complement strand
CGGTCGGCCAATGAGGCCAGGAACGGCGCCGCGACGCCCGCGGGCACGAGCTGCGCCAGCGCCACGAGGCCGATGGCGCCCGGCCCGGCGGCGGCATACGCGTACAGCAGCACCGCGACCCACGTCCCGAACTCCACGGCGGTGAACAGCAGGAACCCGACCATCACGCGCCGCAGCGCCGGGTTGCGCCCGATCGCGGCGAGCACGCGCGCCGATGCGGAGAGTCGGGCTCGCGCCGGCGCGAACGTCACGAGACGGGCCCTGCGGTCACGACGACGTCTGCGTCGAGGTGGTCCGGTCTCCCAGCAGCCGCGTGAGTCGGGCCAGCGGCAATGCCGCGCCAAGCTTCGTCCAGACGACTCGCACGGCATCCACGCGGGCGAGCGCGGCGGCTTCCTGCCCGAGCGCCAGCTCCGATGCGATGAGGGCTTGGTACGCATGCGCGGCTTCCGGCTCGAAGCCCCACGACGCCAGCTGGTCGCCCGCCGCGCGGAGCGCACGCACGGCCTCCTCGTGCTGGCCTCGACCGGCGGCGCGATATCCGACGAGGAGCTCGCGGGTCGTGACCGCCAACGGCGCCGTCGCCGCGATCGAGCGGATGAACCGGTCGATCAGGTCCGGGCGCCCGATCGAGATTGCTGCCCGGGCAAGCAGCGGGTACTCGGTGGTGCTCCGGCCGTCGTAGTCGAGGTCGTCGTCCCGTGTCGGCACGCCCGCAGTGCCGTTGACGATCAGGTCGGCGTCGCCCGTGACATAGCCCAGGTTCACGGCTGCCATGCTCCGCATCAGGTCGTCCCCGCCGCCGTGCGACTCGGGCCCCGGCGGCAGGCGCTCGAGCAGCTCCTGGATGCCGGCGGCGTCGCCACGATCGGCCCGGATGAAGATCAGCTCGTTCGCTCGAATGGCGAACGTGAACTGCCGCTCCTCGGGCCATGCCTGGGCCAGGCTCGGCTCGGCCAGCGCGACGGCCTCCTCCCAACGCCCGAGCGCCCGGAGGACATACACCAGGTTCGTCTCGAGGTGGTCGATGACGCCGAGCCCGCGCCGTCGTGCGATCCCGATCGCCTCGCGCAGCAGCACCTCGGCGGCGACGAGCTGGCCGAAGTAGATGAGCACGCCACCCTGGTCGGAGATGATCCGGACGAGGGTGCTGCCCGACGATCCGGCCTCGGCAAGGGCGCGTGCTCGAGCCACGTCGTCGATTGCGCGCACGTCGCCGGCGCCGGCGCGCGTGAAGCCGCGCCGTGAGTAGGCCATGCTCGGGGCGGCGATCCCCAGCTGGTCGGCGAGCTCGATCGCGCGCGTGGCGTACCGCACCACGCCGTCGCCGGTCCCCTCGAACGTGGCGAGCTCGACGAGCGAGCGCTGCACCAGCGCCTCGACGAGCTCGGCGGAGGGCGGGAGGGCCTCGAGGATCTCGACCGCGGCCTTCGCGTCGTCCACCCAGCGCGCATCCCCGAGCGGCCGGCGCGCGAGCGACGCATACGCCCGCAGGTGCCCGAGGGCCCGGCGGTCGTCCAACGTCGTGGCGAGCGCCCGCGCGACCTCGATCGTCGTGAGCTCCGCCGCGTACTCGCCGAGCTCTTCGCGCGCACGGATCACCCCGAGCAGCGCGCGCAGGCGCTCCGAGGGCACCGGCGCGACGGCGGCGGCCTGCTCGAAGCGCTCCGCCGCCGCGCCGGGATCGACCGCCTCCGCATGGCGCCCCGCGCGGAGGAGGTACTCGCACGCGTGCTCGGCAAGTCCGACCGGGGTTGCCGCCGCCGCAGCCGCGAACAGCTCCAGCGCGCGCAGGTCGTGCTCGGCAACCACGCCGGCGAGCTCGAACCGCTCACCGGCGACCTCGGCGAGCCAGCGGCCGGCCGCGAGATGGCGCGTCGCCCGATCACCGCGCGTGAGCTGGCCGTACGCGACGTCGCGGACCAGCGCATGCCGGAACGCGTACTCCGGCTCGCCGGCAAGCGTCGAGACATTGCGGCGGCGGATGAGGTCCAACCGCAGCAGCTCGGAGAGCGCGGCATCGACGTCGGCGCGATCGGGCGCGATCGCCCGAAGCGCACCGGCCCAGAACGCTGCGCCGACGACCGCCGCGTCCTGCGCGACCGATCGCGCCTCGAGGGGCAGCAGGTCGAGGCGTGCCGCGATGACCGCCTGGACGGTGTCGGGCAGGCCGTCGGAATCCGATTGGCCGGCGGCGCGCTGCTGCGCGCGCAGGCGCACGAGCTCGAGGGTGAAGAGTGGATTGCCGCCGGCGCGCCGGATGATCACCGCGCGATCCCCGGGCGACAGGCCCAGGTCGGGGGCGGTTGCCACGAGCAGGTCATCGAGTGCGTCGCCGCCGAGCGGTGTCAGCGTGATCCGGACGTTCATGGCGGCGACGAGGGCATGCTGCGCGAGGACCTCGGGCCTGCCGGTGAGCACCAGCGCCACCCGGGTCGCGGTGTTGGCAAGGGCGCCACTCGCGAGGAAGAGCACGAGCTCCTCGTCCGCCCAGTGCACGTCCTCGATGACGATGATCGCCATGCCGTCCCCGGCAAGGACCTCCAGCACCCGCGTCCACGCGATGAACGTCTCGTCGCGCGACGCCGGACCTGCTGCCGGCAAGCCGACGAGCGGGCGAATGCGGTCGAGCAGCCAGGCGCGGTCCGGCGTTGTCGCGGGGATCACCCACTCGAGGCGCTCCGCTGCGACCGTCGGTGAATCGTCGTCGGAGATCCCGGCGCGGCTCTTGATGACCTCGCCCAGCGCGAGGCCCGGGACGCTGACGTCGGACCGACAGCGACCCGTGAACCACGTGCTGCCGGTCCCCAGGCGGGAGCGCGCTTCGCCGATCAGCCGGCTCTTGCCGATCCCCGGCTCGCCGACCACGAGCACGCGCCGCAGTCCGCCTTCCGAGGCGACGGACCGGAGCCCGTCCACGAGGCTGTCGACCTCCGCGACGCGGCCCACGAATGCCGATGTGTCCTGCTGGCCGGGCATGGTCGCTCGGCCGACGACGCGAGCAACCGGCACCGCATCCGCCTTGCCCTTGACCCGGATCGGCTCCAGGTCCTCGAACACCATCGCGTCGGCCGCCAGGGCACGGGTGACCGAGCCCACGAGGATCGAATCCGGGGCCGCGTTCGACGCGAGCCGAGCCGCCACGTTCACGGCATCGCCCATCGCATCGTCGGCATCCTCCTCTTCGGAGCCGAACGCCACGACGGCTTCGCCGGTGTTTACCCCGATGCGGGCGTGGAGGTCGTCGCCCGCGGTGGGCAGCCCATCCCGGATTCGAAGGGCGGCCTCGATGGCTCGGCGCGCATCGTCCTCACGCGCGATC
>DATAIB010000335.1:0-1737 GCA_036262855.1 Candidatus Limnocylindrales bacterium | reverse complement strand
CGATCGCCGAGCCGCATGATCGGGTAGCCGACCAGCTGCCCCGGCCCGTGGTACGTGACCTCGCCGCCGCGCTCGACACGGATCAGCTCGATCGACCGCCGCCGAAGCTCACGGGCAGATGCGAGGACGTGCGACTCGTCCGCCTGGCGCCCGAGCGTCAGGACCGCATCGTGCTCGAGGAGCAGCAGCCGGTCCCCGATCGAGCCGCTGGCGCGCGCGTCCACAAGCTCCTTCTGGAGCGCCCACGCCTCCCGGTAGCCGATCCGGCCGAGCCATTGGCCGTCGATCGGCGCCGCACCTTGCATCGAACGACGATACCAGCAGCCCCTGCACCGCCCGTTGCTAGGAGCGGAGCGCCTCGGCCATCGCCCGCAGGTGCGGCGGCGTGCTGCCGCAGCACGCCCCGATCACGTTCGCGCCCGCATCACGGAATCTGCGCGCGAAGTCGGCCATCGTCTCGGGCGTCGTCGGGTATTCGACCGTCAGTCCGACGAGCTGCGGCACCCCGACGTTGCCCTTCGCGACGAGCGTCGCGTCCGGGAACGCCGTGCGCATCTTCTCGATGACCGGCACGAGCTCCTCGGGGCCATTGCCGCAGTTGCCGCCGACCGCAGCCGCGCCGGCATCGAGCAGCGCCTCGGCGGCGCGCTCGGGCGAGACGCCCATCATCGTGTGGCCACGCGTATCGAAGCTCATCGTCGCGATGACCGGCAGCTTCGGCGCCGCGTCCTGGGCCCCGCGGATGGCGGCCACGATCTCGCTGAGGTCGCTCATCGTCTCGATCCAGATCACGTCCGCGCCCGCGCCCGCGAGCGCGCTCGCCTGCTGCGCGAAGACGTCGCGGGCCTCCTCCGGGGTCAGGGTGCCGCCGATGGCCTGCATGATCTGGCCGCTCGGGCCGATGTCGCCGGCGACGATCGCCGGGTGATCCGCGGCATCGACCTCGACGCGCGCCAGCACCCCGGCGGTCCGATTGAGCTGTTCGACGCGATCGGCGCGCCCGTGGAGCTCCAGCCGCAGGCGGGAGCCGCCGAACGTGTTCGTGAGCAGCACCTGGGCGCCCGCATCGAGGTACGCGCGCTGGACCCGCCGGATGATCTCCGGATGCTCGAGGTTCCACAGCTCCGGCGGATCGCCGAACTCGAGCCCGTTCTGCATCAGCATCGTGCCCATCGCGCCGTCGGCGACGATCGGCTTGCCGGTGGCGAGAAGGTCGTTCCAGGCGGTCATCGGACGGCGATTGTGCCCGATCGCGGCGCGGCAGCCGCTACGTGTGGATCGAGGGACCCCACCAGACCGCGGCGGCGATGATCACGTAGAGCCCGAGGAGCATCGCGCCCTCGAACGCATTCGCCTCGCCGTCCGTGACGATGACGAGCACGAGCAGCACGCCGACGGCGAGGGCGCCGAGCAGCAGCGGGCTGAAGATCAGCGTCAGCGGCACCGGCGCCACGAAGATGCTCAGCAGGACGATCACCGGCGCCAGGAACAGCACGACCTGGAGCGCCGAGTTGAGGATCAGGCTCATCGCCAGGTCCCCCCGACCCTTGAGCGCCGAGCTCACGCCGGCGAGGTTCTCCACGGCGTTGCCCGCGATGGCGACGACGATGAGGCCGGCGAACGCCTCGCTCATCCCGAGCGTCGCCATCGCCGGCTGCAGGGCCTCGACGAACCAGTCGGCGACGAACGCCGAGGAGACCGCGGACACGGCCAGCAGGATCAGCGTCTGGGGCAGTG
>DATAIB010000334.1:0-2627 GCA_036262855.1 Candidatus Limnocylindrales bacterium | reverse complement strand
AAGCCGCCACCGCCGACGGCCAGGAGCGTGTTCGGGGCATTCGATGCCTGGAGCGCCGCGAGCGCCTCGTCCGACACCGGCACGGGATCGGGGTCGCCGGGCTTCAGGTTCCGCGTCCGCTGCCCAAGTCCCGCTCGCAGGCGCCCGAAATACGCGCTGCCGATCGGCGTCATCAGGCCGCCGATGACGATGTACAGGATCAGCGACGCCCAGAGCCACAGGCGGCCCCACTCGCCCGCTACGAAGGCCGCCACGATGCCGGCGATCAGAAGGACAAGCATCCCGATGCCGGCGACCGCAAGCGACGTCCCGCTCAGGTCCAGCAGCGCCGCCATGCGCCCGCGGTCGTGCTCGGCTCGTACGCGGAACGCCACGAACATCGAGACGCCGTGGCCCGCCGCGAACGCGAACGCTCCCGCGACGTGGGCGAACACGATCCAGGGCATGAATGGGGTCAGGTCCATCGGTCGGCTCCTCTCAGGCTGCGGGGGCGGTGGATGCGGGGGCGGTGGATGCGGGCGTACCGGCGCGATCGCGCCACGCGCTCCAGGCGAACCAGGACGCCAGCGCGAAGAGCAGCATCGCGTTGACGGGGTGCAGCGCGGCGACGCCCGGGATCGAGGTCTTGAAGGCCGGCAGGATCGTCTGGACGACGTACAGGGCCATCAGCAGGAAGCTCACGCCGATGCGCCGACGACCCACCTTCGCGAGGAACGCGGTGACGACGACAAGAAGCGCCGCGATCCCGACTTCGGTGTAGCCGAAGTCGATGTGCGACCGGAAGTCGCCGTTCCCGCCGAGCTGGAGCAGCGCGGCGCCGGCCAGGAAGACCTGGACCACGATCGCGATCACGAACACCACCGCCACGACGGCGTGGACCATCCGCATGGTCACGAGCCCGTACCTCCTCTCCCCCGCTCATGGATTGCCAGGTAGCCGATCACGAGATCGGCGACCACCTGATCTGCCTCGGCTGCCGTCAGCCCCGATTGCTCCAGCGCCCAGAGCATCGAACCCATGGAGCCGGGATGGAGCACGCCGCCGAGGGCCTGCTGAAGCGCCCAGTCCGCGGCGAGCTCCGGACCAAGCGCGGCTGCCTGCAGGCGTGCCAGGCGCGCCCAGTACTCCGCCTCGCCTGCCTGCGCCGACGCACGACCCATCGCATCCTTGAGCGCATTCCACCACGGGGTCGTGCGCCGGAAGAACTGGATCATGGCCGCGAGGTAGGCGCGCATCCGCGCCTCGAGGCCGCCGGGACCCGGGTCGATGCCGGCGAGGATCCGCTCGTCGGGCAGGTCGAGCGTCTGCAGCAGGCCGCCGATGACGGCATCGAGCAGGCCGTCTGCGCTCCCGAAGTGGTGGAGGATCGTGCCGCGCGACACGTCCGCACGCTCCGCGATGGACGTCAACGGTGCCGCCGGGGAGCCGGCCTCGAGGTAGACGGCCTTCGCCGCCTCCAGGATCGCGTCCCGGGTTGCCGCCGCGGACTCTGCGCGCCGACCGAGGCGATAGGACCGTGGTGCCACGCGCGGGTTGTACCTCACGCTCGATATTGATTGACGCGACTGCGCCGTCAATATATCGCCGGTGCATGCGGTGTCAAGCGGATTTTTCAAGGCTTGGCCGCCACCATCGACCAATACAGGCGGACGACGTCCCCGACGGACGTCACTTCCGGTGGTGAGCGTGGACCGCGACCTCATCGAGGCGGCGCAGCGAGGCGACCAGTCGGCATTCGTCGACCTGGTCCGTTCGCGCGGCGATCGGTTCTTCGCCCTCGCCTACCGGATCCTCCGGGACGTCGACCGTGCCGAGGATGCCCTGCAGGACGCGCTGGTGATCGCCTGGCGTGACCTGCCGAGCCTCCGCGATCCGGACCGGTTCGATGCCTGGGTCCACAAGGTGCTCACGAACGTCTGCATCGCGCAGGCGAGCCGCGAGCGCCGTCGGATCGCCAACCTGCACGTGCTCCCGATTGATGGCCCACCCGCTCCGGACCAGCTCCTGAGCGTCGCGGACCGCGACCAACTGGACCGCGCATTCCGAAGGCTGACGCCGGACGAGCGCGCGATCCTCGCGCTTCGCTTCTACCTCGGCTACGAGCCGACGGAGATTGCCGACATCCTCGGTGCCCCGGCCGGCTCCATCCGATCTCGACTCCACCATGCCATCCGCGCCATGCGCGCCGCGCTCGACGCCGACGCTCGCAGCGTCGTCGCCGGAGGAACCGTTCGATGACCGACCGACGACCCCCGACCTCCGATCAGTTCCTCGTGGCCTGGTTCGAGGACGGCCCGACCCGAATGCCCGACCGGGTGCTCGACGTGGTCGCGGATCGGATCGATCGCCAGCGGCAACGGCGTCCGTGGCGCCTCCTTGGGAGGCCCTCCATGAGCAGCTACGCAAAGCTTGCCGCGGCTGCGGCAGCCATCGTCCTCGTCGCCGTTGTCGGCTACTCGATCCTGCCGCGCAGCGCCGTAGGTCCGGCCACACCAACGCCGACCCCGGCCTCACTGCCGACGGCCAGCCCCGTCGCCATTGCTCCGTCGCCGACGAGCCCGCAGTGCGAGGATCTGCTGCCGGGCTGCGCCGGCACGCTTGCCGCGGGGTCGCACCGGACGGCGAAC
>DATAIB010000333.1:0-2934 GCA_036262855.1 Candidatus Limnocylindrales bacterium | reverse complement strand
CCGTCGTTGCGGACGCTGTTGACGCGCTGCGAGACGGGATAGAGCTCGAGGTCGCCGTCGGGCGTCGGGACGAGCAGGTTCTTCAGCTCCGCGAGCGCTTCGGCATCCGTGATCGTTGGATCGAGCCAGCGGTCCCAGTGCTCCTCGGGGATCGCGACCGGCATCCGGTCGTGGATCGGCGACATCATCGAATTCGCGGACGTCGTCACGATCGTGAACGAGCGGATGATCTCGCCGGTGTCCTCGTCCTTCCAGCCGGCCCACAGCCCCGCGAGCGCGATCGGCTTGCCATCGGGCCGGACGATCGCGTACGGCTGTCGCGCCTCACCCGCACGCTGCCACTCGTAGTACGCATCCACCGGGACGAGGCAGCGCCGCTTCTGGAACGCATACCGGAATGCGGGCTGGCGATCGATCGTCTCGGCCCGCGCGTTGAACATGCGGTTGCCGGTCTTCGCCGTGTCCGACCAGTGGGGGATCAGGCCCCAGCGATAGGCGGTGATCGCCCGATGGTCCTCGCGCTGCACGACGACCGCCGCGTCGTCGGTCGGTGCGACGTTGAATCGCCCGCCGGGCAGGTCGATCCGATCCTCGGCATCGAAGATCTCGGCGAGCTCCGACGTCGGCCGCTGCTGCGTCATCCGTCCACACATGGCTTCTCTAGTATCGTCCGCCGCAATGACGGACCCCGGATTCGACCTTCTCCACGATCCGGCACTTGACGCGGCGGTCGCGTCCCAGGGCCCGCTCCCGGCCGATGTCGCCGCCCGGCTGATCGCGCGCGGGCGGTCGAAGCTCGAGGCCGGCGAGGCTGCGCTGTCGCTCACGGACTTCCAGCGCGTGATCGGGCACGACGATCCCGCGCTCACCGGCGCGGCGCTCGTCGGGCTCGGCGACGCGATCTACCGCCTGGACGACGAGACGCAGGCGAAGGCGGCGTGGGAGGCGGCCACGCGACTGCGCGACAACCCATCGACCTATCCGGCATGGCGGAACCTCGCCGGCGTCCTCGTCCGTGAGGGCAACCTGCCGGCTGCGATCGCGGCGTACCGGGAGGCGGACCGCCGAGCGCCAGCCGAGGACAGGGCCGAGATCGCGTCGCGGCTCGGCTGGCTCGCGAAGGAGACCGGCAACACCGGCGCGGCAGGTCGCTACTTCGCTCGCAGCCGTGGCGCCGCGGGGCTCGGGCTGACACAGCTCCTCGTGATCTTCACCTCGATCGTGTCGCTCATCGCGCTCAGCGATCCATCGGGCGACCTGCTGCTGAAGCTCGCGCTGGACCCGAATGCGGTGCGGCACGGCGAGCTCTGGCGGCTCGTCACGGTCACGCTGGTCCATGCGCCGGGCCCAAGCCTGCCGCAGCTGTCGCTGCACCTGCTCCTGAACATGTACGCGCTGTGGATCATCGGGCCGATCGTCGAGGGCGCGTGGGGCAAGCGGTTGCTCCTCGCGTTCTACGTGCTGTGCGCCCTTGCCGGGTCAACCGGTAGCTTCCTCTTCTCGAACACGCTCGCGGTGGGCGCCTCCGGCGCGATCTTCGGGCTTGTCGGCGTCGTGCTGGCAGGAACGCGGGCGCACCACCCGATGCTCGACCGGCGAGCCCGGGCAATCGTCCCGCAGCTCGGGATGTTCGTCGTGATCAACCTGCTCTTCGGGTTCGCGGCGAACGGGTTCGGCGGCAGCATCGACAACGCCGCGCACATCGGCGGGCTGCTTGCCGGCGTGTGGCTGGGGATCCTCGTCCCTCCGGGCAAGGTGCCCACGCTTCGATCGGCGTTCCAGAACCCGCGGGGCGCAACGGCCGAGCGGTCGCCACTCCTGATCGCGGCGGGGCTGCTGCTCCTCCTCGGCGTCATCTCGATGGGCCTCGCGATCGGGGGCGCCACGCTCTAGGTGTTTGCCACCTTGCTCGGGGCGCTGCCCTGGCCGGACGCAGCCGACTCCGCGGACGATGCCGTCATCGCCGCCGTTCGCGCCCAGGAGGCGGCGAACCTCGAGCCGATCACCGACGGCCGCCTCCGCGACCGGGACTTCGATGCCGTCGTCGACGGGTTGTTCGGCGTCGCTGCACCGGTCGATGTCGTCGCGAATTGGGCGTTCGCCGCCAGCTACACCGATCGTGCGGTCAAGCAGGCGCTGCCCGGGCCGTACACAGCTGGGTGGCTGGCGATCCGTGACGAGGTCGCGACGGATCGTGACGCGGCGACGATGCGGGCAGCCGCTGCGCTGCACGATGTCGTGCGGGCGCTTGCCGCGGCCGGCTGCCCGCTGGTCGAGATCGAGGAGACCGAAGCGCACCGCATCGGCGCCGATGACGCCGAGCGGGCTCGCTTCCGGAACGCGCACGCGGTCCTGACGGAGGGGATCGAGGGGACGCATCTCAGCCTGTCCCTCGCCGGCGCTGCCGCCGACACGGCCGGTATCGACACCGTCCTCGCCGCGCCATACGCGAGTCTCGCGGTGGATCTCATCAACGGCCCCGACAACTGGAATCTCGTCGCCCGGGCGGCTCGCGAACGCGGTGTGGTGGTCGGGGCGCTGTCCGCCGGTCCTGTCGAGGAGCCGAAGGAAGTGCTCCTGTGGGGCGCGCACTATGCGGCATCGACCGCCGGCCGCGGCATCGACCGCGTCGGCCTGGGCTCTGCCGGCGGATGGACCGACCTCAGCTGGACCGAGGCCGAGCGCCGCATGCGCGCCCTGGGCGAGGCGGCCCGGCTTGCCGCGATGCCACCCAGCGAGGAGCTTGTCCGCTCGCTGGACCCCCGTGCGGTGAGCGCGCGCCGGGCCGCACTGGGGCACGGGCCGGCGTCCGCGATGCCGCCGAAGCGCCGCTCGCGTTGATACGCTTCGCGCTCCCATGACGAACACCTTCTGGCACGGCTTCGCGGACATGCACGTGGTCAAGGACCGCGAGGTCGTGATCGCATCCGGCGA
>DATAIB010000332.1:0-4510 GCA_036262855.1 Candidatus Limnocylindrales bacterium | reverse complement strand
TTCTTGGCGACGCCCGTCGTGTAGTCGACGAAGAAGCCGTTGTGGGCGCTCCAGATCTTGTTGAACGCGTCCTTCGCGGCGTCGCCGTAGGCCACCCCGATCATCGCGCCGATGTCCGTGCCGTTGGTGTTGAGGAGCGCGCCGTACGCGGCGAACTCGTCATTGCGGGCGCCGAGCGCTGCGCCCGTGGCCTTGCTGGCCAGGATGATGTGCTCGCCAAGGGCGAGATCGAGCTTCGTGCGCAGATCGGCAGCCGCGCTGTCGGTCATCGGCGCAGCCGAGCCCTGGGGCGCCATGGAGTCATGTGGTGCCATGGACATCTGGTCGCTCATGGGTGCGGCGGTCGGCTGGCCGGTCGTCGGACCGGCGCCGGTCGGCTTTGCGCCGCCGCATGCGCCGGCGACGATCGCGATCGCGAACGCGCCGGTGAGGAGCTTGGAGCGGGAATTCACTGGGACCTCCTGGGGTCAAAGCGCCCGCAGTCGTCTGCCGGCGTCACAGGGGCTACGCAGCGAAGGCCCCTGCGGACGCATCCCGAGCCCCTTCGATAGACTTCTGCAAGGTCACTCTCGGCCCGGAGCGAGGTACGCGGTTGATCGAGCAGGCCCCCGCCACGCGGCTCCCAGCCTTCACGTCGAAGGTCGACCGAATCCGGCCCACGTACGGATTCGAGGACGTCTCCCTTGCCCCCGGCATCGAGACGGTCGAACCGAACGACGTCGAGCTCGGCCAGCAGTTCTGCGGCATCGACCTGCCCATTCCGATCCTCGCGGCGGCGATGGACGCGGTGGTCGATCCCGCGTTCGCCGGCTCGCTCGCGAAGCTCGGTGGCCTGGCGGTCCTGAACCTCGAAGGCGTCCAGGCACGGTACGACGACCCGTCGTCGGTGCTGGAGCAGATCGCCACGGCGCCGGACGACCAGGTTCAGCACGTGCTGACCGAGGCGTACAAGGCGCCGATCCGCGAGGAGCTGGTCGCGAAGCGCCTCGAGGAGATTCACGCCGCCGGCTCGAAGGCGGTCGTCTCGGCGACCCCGGGTGCCGCGCGGAAGTGGGGCCCCTTCTGTGCCGAGCACGGCGCGGACCTGTTCCTCGTTCAGTCGCAGGTCTCGTCGGCGCGGCACCTCGCGACCGGGTATGACCCGCTGTCCCTCGCCGATTTCACGAAGTTCATGCCGATCCCGGTCGCGGTCGGCAACACCACCAGCGCGGAAGCTGCGTACCTGCTGATGGAGCAGGGCGCGGCCGCGGTGTTCGTCGGCGTCGGCCCCGGCGCAGCGTGCACGACGCGCGAGGTGCTCGGGATCGGGATCCCGCAGGTGACCGCGATCTCGGACGTCGCGGGTGCGCGGGACGCGTTCCTTCGCGAGCACGGCCGCTACGTCCCGATCGTCGCCGACGGCGGCATGCGTCGCGGTGGCGAGCTGGCGAAGGCGATCGCCGCAGGCGCCGACGTCCTCATGATCGGTTCTCCGCTCGCGCGTGCGACCGAGGCGCCCGGCCGGGGCGTCAACTGGGGCATGGCGGCACCGTCGGCCGTGCTGCCGCGGGGCACCCGCATCAAGGTCGGCACCGTCGGGCCGCTGGACAAGATCCTCAATGGGCCCGCGAACGTCACCGATGGCTCGCAGAACCTCGTCGCTGCGCTGCGCCAGTCGATGGCGGCGCTCGGCGCCCGCACCATCGCCGAGATGCAGCAGGTCGAGCTCGTCTACGCGCCCTCGGTGCAGACCGAGGGCAAGTCCTGGCAATCCAAGGGCCGGTAGCTCGCGACGTCGGTTCGCGGCGCCATGGATGAGCTCGGCGAGCAGCTCGCCGGCTGGGGCAAGGTCCTCCGACTCGAGACCCGCGGCCGCATGAGCGGACGGCCCATCGAGGTCGCCGTGGGGTATGTCGAGGAGGCCGACGGATCGTTCCTCGTCGCGGCAGGTTCCGGAGATACCGCCTGGGCGCGCAACCTCGACGCCGACCCCGGGTGCCGGCTCGCGGTGGGTGACGAGCTGCGACCAGCGGTCGCCGAGCCGCTCGAAGGACGGGATGCCAATCGCGCGGTCCGCGAGCTGATCCTGAAGTACGGCACGCCGGCCGAGCGCCTCGGGCGCGGACCCGCCTTCCGCCTCCGGCCGGTGCGCATCGATGGCTGAGCCCGACGCTGCCGGCTCGATCTACGACGCCGCGGGCGGCCAGCCGTTCTTCGAGGCGCTGGCTGCCCGGTTCTATGAGGGCGTCGCTGCGGACCCGGTCCTGCGAGCCGTGTACCCCGAGGACGACCTCGCCGGCGCCGAGCGCCGCCTCGGCCTGTTCCTCACCCAGTACTGGGGCGGCCCGACGACGTACAGCGACGAGCGCGGGCACCCGCGCCTCCGGATGCGCCACAGCCCGTTCGAGATCGGGCCGGCGCAACGCGACGCGTGGCTGCAGCGGATGCGCGAGGCGGTCGCGTCCCTCGAGCCGCCGCCGGCCGTGTCGGAGCGTCTGCTCGGCTACTTCGAGATGGCGGCGGAGGCGATGCGCAACCGCGAGTGAGCGCGCCCGGCGCTAGGACTTCGGGGTCCAGCCCGTGCCGCTGAGCACGGGAGCGGCGTCCTGGTGAACGCACGGTGGCAGGTTGTCCTGGTCCGGGAACGAGTCGCCGGTGACCCTGATCGCTGCCGCCCCGTGGAGCACCCGGATCTCGACCGGGAACGCCGCGTCGAGGCACCAGTTGGCGATGCGGACCTCGCTCGTGTACGCCACGCCGCCCACCAGGTCGATCGCTCCGGCGCCCGCCTCGCCCGCCCGGACCAGGGCCTTGCCGTTCGCATCCGCCAGGACCAGCGCCGGATAGGCATCGACCGAGCAGGTGTCGGCCGCAACGAGCACGACCTCGGTCGTCCGGTCGTCGCCGTCGCTCTCGATCAGGCCGTGTGAGGCCTTCACGGCATCGATGGCGCACGGCGGGGTGCCCGGGCTGCCGGTGTCGTTGTCGGTGGGCTCGGGCGGGTCCGTCTCGGGCGGGAACGAAGGAATGTCGAACGTGTCGGGGACCTCGGTGGGCGTCGCCGCCGGGAGCGGGGGCAGCGAGGGCAGCGGGCTTGCCGTCGGCACCGTCGAGCCGCACGCGAGGAGCAGTGTCGCCGCAAGCGCCGCGAACGCGGCGAGAAGGCCGGGGCCGCGCATCCTGCGTCGATCGGTCATCGCCGCGGAGGATAGAGCGAGGTCGCGCCGTGCAACGCGCGAACCGGCCGCGACCGTATCCTTCGCCGCATCAGCAGCCTGGAGGAACGATGCGCCACGCCCACGTCGCCCGCCACGCTCCGCGGCTCGCCGCGGCCCTGCTCGTCCCGATCCTCGCCGCCTGCGGAGGCGGCGGCACGGCGGCGACATCGAACCCCGGGGGCGCGACGTCCGCACCCGGCGGCGCGACCTCCGCACCCGGCGGCGCCGCATCCGCGCCGGCAGCGACAAGCGGCACGGGTGGGACCGGCAGCCTCGCAACCGGCGGACCGGTCACGGATGTGACCAGGCTGTGCGACCTGCTTGGTCCCGGCGACTTCGAGCAGCTCACGATCACCGGCGCGGGCACGGCGACCGTGAACTCCGACGGCCCCGGCTCCGCCTATTGCTCGTTCACCGCGGTGTCCGCGGCGAAGGGCGGCATCGAGTTCGACGTCTTCGTCGGCGATGATCCCAACGGCACCTTCAACACCGTGATGGGCGAGACGGCCGGCCTCGCGCCGGCGACCATCGCCGGCTCCGACAAGGCGGCGCTGACCGCCGGCGTCCAGGGCCAGGCGGACAAGCCCGCCGCGGTCCTCGTCCAGAAGGGCAAGCTGGTGTTCACGATCGCGGTCCCAGCCGGCCTGTACCGGGAAGCGGAGCTCAACGCGCTGGCGCTCATCGTGCTCGCCCGAAGCACGGGTCTCACGGGCTAGACTTCGCGCAACGTCGGCGGGCGGGCCGGCGACAGGAGCGAGGGTCCGGATCGAGCGTGGCGGGCAAGGGCAAGACGGTCCACGGTGAGGCCGCGAATGCGGGTCATCGCGTGCTTGCCCCGGACGACGCCGAGGTCGAGGCGTACCTCGAGACCGCGCTCCATGCGCCATCGCCGGAGCGAACCTCCGCAGACAAGCCCGCGGGCGATCCCGCGGGCGCGAAGCGCGGCGTCGTCGCGGTCCTCGACTTCGGGAGCCAGTTCGCGCAGCTGATCGCGCGCCGCGTCCGCGAGCTGAACGTCTACTCGGAGCTCCTGCCGCACGACACGCCGCTCGAGGAGCTGGAGCGCCGTGGCGCAAGCGCCGTGATCCTCTCCGGCGGCCCGAACTCCGTGTATGACGAAGGCGCCCCGAAGCCGGATCCCGCCATCTGGAGCGGCCGCCTGCCCGTCCTCGGCATCTGCTACGGCGCGCAGCTGATGGCGCATGAGCTCGGCGGCGACGTCCAGTCGACGTCCAAGCGCGAGTACGGCCCGGCGACGGTCACGATCGGCACCGACGACGGCCTCTTCCAGGGTCTCGAGCGCAGCCAGCCGG
>DATAIB010000331.1:0-9254 GCA_036262855.1 Candidatus Limnocylindrales bacterium | reverse complement strand
GTGCGTGCGGATCCGGTGCGCTGCGTCGCCGACGATCGCGGCGTCGAGGTCCGTGAGGGTGCGGGGTCGCGGCAGGTTGATCCAAATGTCGGCGACGACCCGTCCCGGCCGGGCCGACAGCACGACGACCCGATCCGCCAGGAAGACCGCTTCCTGCACCGAGTGGGTGACGACGACGATCGTCGTGCGCAGCCGCGCGTGGAGATCCAGCAGCTCCAGGTTCAGCCGCTCGCGGCTGAGCTCGTCGAGCGCGCTGAACGGTTCATCCAGCAGCAGCACGGAGGGCTCGAGCACAAGCGTCCTCGCGAGCGCGGCGCGCTGGCGCATGCCGCCGGAAAGCTGGGAGGGCACCTGGCGCGCAGCGGCACGCAGGCCGACGGTGTCGAGCAGCGTGGCAACCTTGGCCTCGCGCTCCTTGCGAGGCACGCCCGCAAGCTCCAGCGGATAGGCGATGTTCGCCGCGGTGGTCCGCCACGGCAGGAGTCGTGGCTCCTGGAACACGAGGCCCACGCGCGGGCTCGGGCCGGTGACGGGCTCGTCGTCGATCGTGACCCTGCCGCTCGCGGGCTGGAGGAGGCCGGCGATCACGCGGAGCAGCGTCGACTTGCCGCTGCCGTTGGGACCGATGAGCGCGACGATCTCACCCGCGGCGATCTCGAGATCGACCGCATCGAGCGCGACGAGCCGCTCGCCTCGTCCGGCCGGAAAGGACACGCGAACGTCCCGGATCCCGAGCCGACCCGCCGCTGCGATTGCGGTCACGCGGCCACCAGCGCGTCGGTGACGGGCTTCATCGCGGGATACAGCGCGACGTAGGCATCGAAGACGGCGTCGTACGCGGGCGCCAGCGCGCGATTCGGCTCGAACTGGTGGTCGATGACGGTCATTGCCTCGATCGCCGTCCGCAGGTCGGGATGCGCACCGGCACCCACCGCGGCGACGATCGCGGCACCGACCGCCGCGGCTTCGCGGACCCGCGGCACCTCGACGGTGAAGCCGGTCACGTCTGCCTTCAGCTGGTTCCAGGCGTCGGAGCCGGCCGGCCCGCCGACTGCGCGCATCGCGGTGACCTGGAGGCCGGCCTCGAGCATCGGCGCGGAGACGTGGCGGATTGCCAGCGCGGCCGCCTCGAGGATCGCGCGCGTCATGTGGGCGCGGGTGTGGCGGAGGGTGAGCCCCGCGAAGGCACCGCGCGCATTCGGGTCCCACAGCGGCGAACGCTCGCCGGCGAGGTAGGGCAGGAACACGAGCCCATCGGCTCCCGGTGGGACCGCGGCGGCCTCCGCGACGAGGTCCGCCACGGGCATGGCGCCGTGGAGCACATCGCCGGCGAACCAGTCGAGCGCCGCACCGGTCGCTGCCATCGCCGCACCGACCGAATACCTGCCCGGCATCGGCGCGGGCGTGGTGAAGCCGCCGGCGACCGCAACCGGTCGATCGGCGTAGACGCCGAACCCGCCGGCCGCACCGCCGACGTCGATCGCGTCGCCCGGGTCGAGCATCCGCGCGCCGTGGAAGCTCGCGAAGGCGTCGTTGAGGCCGGCGACGACGGGCGTTCCCGTGGTCAGTCCGAGGTGGCGGGCGGCGTCCGCAGTCAGCCCGCCCAGAGTCCGGGCGGTCTCCACGTCGGGCGCGACGCGGTCGCACTCGACGCCCGCGGCCCGCAGCGCCTCGCGCGGCAGCGCGTCGCCGTCCGGCACGACGGTCGTCCCGGCCACCCCGCACATCCGCAGCGCCAGCGCCTCCCAGCTGTTGAGGTACCAGCGCGTCCGGCCGGCCGCTGCGGGATCGTGTCGCTCCAGCCAGCGCGCGGCCGGGAGCACGCCGAGGGCCCAGCCGCGCAGGCCCGTTGCCGCTTCCAACGCCGCGCGCTCCTCGCCGGCTCTCGAGTCCAGCCATGTGATCGCAGGCCGCACCGGAAGGCCGTCGGCATCGACCGCGGTCAGCGTGGGGCCGTGGCCCGCGATGGAGATGCCGAGCACCGACACGCCTGCGCCCGCGCCGACTTCCTCGAGCGCCTCGCGGACTGCCGTGCCGACCCCGGCCCACCAGGCGTCGGGATCCTGCTCGGCCCGGCCGGTCGACGGATCGACATCGAACCCGTGCGCCGCGCGCCCGAACCCGAGTGGCGCGCCGTCGAGCCCGATGAGGCCAACCTTCGTCCGGCTCGTCCCGAGGTCGATGCCGAGGAGCGCCGGCCTGACGCCCGGGCGCGGCGTCACGCGGCGACCTCAGCGGCGAGGTCGAGCACTGCCTCGGCGGTTCGCACGTCAGTCACGAGCGTGTTCACGAACCCGCCGCGGAGCGCGCCGAGGATCGGGGCCACCTTCGCGGCACCCTCCGCGACGCCGATCGTGCGCGCGACAGCAGGCAAGGACCGCGCGTCGAACGCGATCGTTCGCGCCCTGAACGCGTCGGCCACGAGGCGGCCGTCGGACGCGAACGGCGCGATGAGCAGCTCACCGATCGCGCCGCCCTCCCGGATCTCCGCCATCGCAGCTCGACCGACGCTCGCCTCGCTCCACGAGGGTCCGCCGATTCCGAACAGGGCCACGTCGAGCCGGCGCCACAGATCGAGCACGGCTTGCACGCCGGCATGGTCGTACAGCGCGTCGCGGACCTCCGCGGTGTCGAGGAGTCCCGGCGCGTGCAGGGATTGCACGGTCCCTCCGAACGCCTCGCCGATTCGCCGGAACGGCTCCACACCGGTGCCGGCGCGCCAGAACCCGCCGCAGAGCGGCACGACCGTCGCGTCGACGTTCGGTGCGCTCGTCGCGAGCTCATCAGCGACCGTCGACACCGCAGCGCCATCGCCGATCCCCACGACCATGCCATCGCGCAGCACGCTCGCCAGGACCTCGCCCGCGAGGCGCCCGACGCGCCGTCGCGTCAGCTCCGAAGGACCGTCGAGCGTCGGAGCCAGGTGCACGGCCTTCAGCCCGAACCGCTCCCGGAGCGCCTCGCCCGCGTCCGATCCGACCGCGCCGTCGTCGACGATCCGGATCTCGACGACGCCCTGTGCCCGCGCCTCCTTGAGCAGCCGCGACACCTGCGGCCGCGTCACGCCGACGACGGCGGCGATCGCCTCCTGCGTCTCGCCGAGCTCGTAGTACAGCCGGGCGACGCGAACGAGCGTCTGGAGGTCGCTCATGCGTCCACTCGGCCCGATCGGCCCGGTCGGCTCACCGCCGCCTCGCGGCACGTTTGTGCGGAACAGATGTGCACGCACGAATGATGGGCCGGGGGACTCCCCTCGTCAACGTGACGCCGCGGCGGCGGCCCTCAGTCCGCGGCGGCGGGCTCGATGCCCTCGAGGGTGACCTCGATGAGGGGGCTGTGCTGGACCATCGCGTCGACATCGGTGCGCCGCCACGACTTCGCGACGAGCTCGATGATCGGCCGGCGTTCCGCCGGATCCGTGATCTCGCGCGCCGTGGCCGGCAGGTCCGCCTGGATGAGGGCCTTCAGGTGGAAGGTGAAGTGCGGGTCGGCGCGCAGGTTCAGCAGCCACGCTCGCTCGTGGTTCGCGTTCGGCATGCCGGAGATGTACAGCCGTCCGCCGAAGTTGAAGAAGACGATCTCGATGCGCCGGGGCTCGCCGGTGACGCGGCCGGTCGTCGTGATATCGATTGTGTGGCCGTGGCGGAGGACGCGTTGGATGGCGGCGTCTCGGGCTTCGGTTTCGGCGGGAGTGGTCATTGGGTGGGCTCCGGTTTGCGCTTGCGCGATGGCAGCGTGGTGGTTGACGACGCAACGATCATGGCACGTCGACCGCCGCGGCGTTCGCGCCGTCAGACGCGCTTGCCCTGCGCCCGCATCTCGGCCTTCTTCGCCCGCTTCCCCGCCTGGTAGGAGGCGAGGGCATCGGCGGAATCGACATCGCCGAGGGTCGGGTAGTCCGGGAGCACGTCGGCGATGCCGGGCACCGACACGCCGAGGCGCTTGGCGAGCACCGCGGTGATCGTCCGCGCCTTCATCTCGCCGATCCCCGGCAGATCGAGCAGCCGCTTCTGGAGGTCCTTGCCATCCGTAGCGCCGGTCCAGATGCGGGCCGCATCGTTGTCGTAGCGCTCCGCGATGGCTGCGCACAGCTGCTGGACCTTGCCGGCCATCGACCCCGGGAAGCGATGGATCGCGGGCTGCTGGCGGAACACGCGATCGAGCTCGGCGGGATCGGTCGCCGCGATCTTCCGCGCATCGAGATGGCCGAGCCGGCCGCGAAGGTCCAGCGGTCCCGAGAACGCCTTCTGGACGGTGACCTGCTGGTCCAGCGCAAAGCCGATGAGCAGTGCCAGCGGATCCGACGCGATCAGCGCGTCGGCGTCGTCGTTGCCGGTGAAGGGAAGTCGCGCAGGCATCGGGGACGGCACCTCAGTGGGGCCCGGAATCGTACCCCGAGCGGCTGTTGCAACGAGCCTGCAAGGCGCCGGGGTTGCCACCCGGGCGTACGATTCGGGCAACGGAGGTTCGCTCAGATGACGGATCGACGCCGCTCCCCGGCTCCAGAGTCCGGACGCAGGTCCGGGGCCTTCGAGGTCCCGTCCCTGGCGAGCACCGCGGACGCATCCCGTGGGACGAGCAACCTCGCGACCAGGCCCCGCGCGGGCAACATCAGCAGCGACACTCGCGCCGGCAGATCCGCGTGGTCCGGGACGGGGGCGGCCTGAGAAGCCAAGGCCCGGGCCGCGATCACGACCAGGAATCGAAGACCCGCGCTCGATGGGGAGCGCGGGTCTCTTGTTGCCAGGTGCGGCCGCCGCGCAGCTGCGTCGGCGCGCGCCGTGACCGGAGCACCGCCGCCGGCTACACCGAGCGGCCCGCGAGCCGCCGCTGGTTCTGCTTCCCCACGGGATTGCTCACAGGCTCGCCCGCGAGGCGGACGCCGAAGGCGATCAGTGCCTCTCCGGCTCGACGCCGGACCGATGGCCTCCGGGCCGCCTCGCGGACGAGTTGGCAATCGCGCGCGAGCTGCGAATCCAGCGCGCGCTCGGGCGGGTCGTTGACCAGGATGTGCTGCAGCGCAGCAGCGGCGTGGCGCATGGGACGCTCCCCCGTTCGTGCCGTTACTCGAGGACGATTCGGACGCCGTCGCCGTCGGTGTCCTGAATGTCGAGGATCGGGCCGTGGGCACCGTGCGACACGGCGTCCTCGACCTCGGCGATCTGCTCCTTCGACAGGCCGGGCACGCGCGACAGCGCGAACCGGCCGAGTGAGATCGGAATCCGAAGGTCGACGACCCGCCGACCGTTCTCGCGGACCTCGACTCGCGCGTACCGCGGCGTTCGTCCGTCGCCCGGACGCATGCCCGCGTCCGTGCCGGCCTCGATCGTGGGACCCGTCGCCGAGAACCCGGCGCTGGTCGGCCCGGTCGAGCCGGACGATGCCCCTGCCTTCGGTGGCTTGCCGAGGGCATCGATGATCGGCGCCGCCTCTTCCGGCGTGAGCCGGCCCTCGGCGACGAGCTTCAGGACGCTCTCCAGCGGATCGCTCATCTCGTCACCGCGTCAAGGTTGGCGAGCCGCTCGGTGGCCTCGGCGACGGTGATGTCGCCGCGCTCGAGCTCACGCAGGATGTCCAGCCGAGCCGCGTCGACGTCCGCGGCCGGTGCCGACGGAGGCATGGGCGGCCTCGGCGGCTCGGGGGCGTCGGGGGCGTCGGGTGCAGACGGTGCCATGACAGGTGCGGCCTCCCGTGGTTGCACGACCCGAAGGTCGCCGGAGACGGAGCGGAATCCGAGCGTCGGTCCCGGTCGGCCGACGACCATGATCCGGCGGCCGGGCATGGACTCCCGCTTGGCGGGCACCTCGCTCGAGAGGTCGCCGGTGATCGTTTCGGCTTCGACCCGGAAGCCGGATCGGCCCACGATCGTGGCATCACCGCTGATCGAGCGGAGGGCGAACGGCCCATCGCCGCCCAGCTCGGCATCGAGCCAGAGATCGCCCGACGTCGTCGTCAGGTCGAGCCGCTTCAGGCGCGGCACGCGGACCCGGACGTCGCCCGAGACGGAGCGCAGCGACAGGTCGATCGGCGCCTGGCCCTCGACGTTGATGTCGCCCGAGACCGTCTGGACCTCGACCGGGCCGGCCAGCCGGCGGAGCTGCACGTCGCCCGAGGCGGTGCGGAACTGCTTCTCGCCGTCGAGGTCGCTCGCCTCGAGCTCCCCGCTGGCGCTGTCGATGAGGACGCTCGCGCCATGCGGGACCTCGATCTCGAGCTCCGGTGCGTCGTTGCGGAACATCTTGAACCCGAGCCCGAACCGCTCCTTCTGGCGCAGCTCGAGCTTGCCGTTGCCGGTCTCGATGTCGAAGAGCTCGGCGAGCGGTCGATCGCCGTCCAACCGGACCCGCGCGGTGTCGCCTTCGACGCCACGGATCGAGATCTCGCCCGCCGCCTGACGGAGGATGAACCGGCCGCGCGGCCCGATCTGGTGCTCGAGCGCCGGCTTGTCCGTGATGATCTTCATGGTTCAGGCCTTTCCGAGGGCGCGGATCGCGGCCGCCGCTTCTTCAGCAGTCAACTCCTTACGGCCCAGTCGCTCGAGGATCTGCTGGCGAGCCGCGGCGGGATCCGTGTCAGCCGCGGCCGCGGCTGCGGCGTCCTCTGCCGCCTCGTCGCTGTCAGCGCGCGGCCCGAAGCCGAGGGCTCGAACCAGCGCTTCGACGCGCCCGCGGACGGTTGGGTAGCTGATGCCGAGCTCTCGCTCCATATCGCGGAGGTTCCCGCGGGAGCGAAGGAAGCTCTCCAGGAGCGTGAGCTGCTCGCGGGTCAGGCGCCCGAAGCGCCCGACGCTGAACTCACCCTCGAGGGTGGTCCCGCAGGAGCGGCAGTGGAGGCGCGTGACGGCGAGCTCGCCGGCGCAGACGGGACACGTGGAGATGACGTCGTGGGGCATGCTTGCGGTCCTTGCGGTCCTTGGGTTTCCGTTGTTGGTATCCCAAAGTCTGGCACTGTCCCTTTCACTTTGTCAATCCCTAGTTTCGCTTTTGTGATTCAGTTGTCCACGTCGGGGCCTGCCGGGCGCTTGGCGGCGGCCGATGGACGTTCGGGCGTCAGGCTGCGGTTGAACCGCACCAACGACGAACGAGAGCGTGAAAGCAGGATGCGACGTGGCGTTGCCGCCCGAATCGCGCGCGCTCAGGCGCCGAACGTGCGATCCAACAGCGGATTCGGCCAACGAACGGACCGCATTGGACGTTCAGGCGTCCTTGCTTCGGTCCGACCGCAGTTGGACGGGTGAGGTTGCGGAGCGGCGCCCGCGCTCGCGGCGTTCGCCGGCGAGGCGCCGACGCAGAGCGACCGAGGCGAGCAACAGCCTCAGGCGGGGACCGGCACCTGCTGCGTCTCGAGTTGGGCGCCAGGGAAGAAGTGGCCGAGCATGATCGGTGCCGTCACGCGGTCCACGGCGTACCGGTTCACGTGGACGTGCCCGCGCTGGGCTGTGCCGGCCTCCGGGTGACCCAGGAGCTCGATCGTGACATCGCTCAACGGCACGAACGTGCCGCCCGGCCGCGAGATCGACTTCTCCGGGTCGAACCCCGGGTGCGTCGCCAGGCTGCCAAGCACCCGGTACGGCCCGAGCTCGACCGCGATCGGATACCGGGTGAGGTGGACGAACAGATCGGGAGCGGGCGTGACCACGACGAGCAGGTCGTCGGGCTGGACGGCCGTCACCGGGCGCTGGGTCGGTGGTCCGCCGTCGAGCGGGTACCAGGTAGTGCCGGCGACGGTGAACGGGTCGAGGATGCTCGCACCCTCGATCGTGACCGACGTGACGTCGGCAGTGCCGGTGAGCACTCCCGCCGGCGTGTAGATCTCGCAGTCCGACACGACGTTCCCCCGAAGCGTGGACCAGCAGCATCCCATGCCCCGGCGCGTTGTCGAGTCACCATCCCGTACCCGGCGGAGGTGGCTGGTCGTACCCGTCCCGGAGGCCGGTGGTACCGTCCCGCGGTGACCGCAGCCGCAGGCGCCCCAGGCGCCGCCGACCTCCTCCGCTCGATCGGGTTGCTTGCCGATGGCCCCGTGCGCTGGGGCGAGCGCGTGCCGGCCAAAGGCCCCGGTCTGTACGTCGTCGAGCTCGGGGCAGCGATCGACCACGCGCCGCTCGAGCTCACGAAGGTCGGGAAGTGGCTGGAGCGCCTCCCGGAGCTCCGCCTGGACGGGGCACACCCGACGTCGAAGGCGCTCGGCGGACGAATCGCGAGCTTCTGGTGGCCCGATTCGCCGGTGCTGTACGCGGGCGCGACCGACCGCTCGGTCGGCGGACGGGTTGCGGCACTGATCGCCCACGTCATCGGCGACCGGCAGCCGCATTCGGACGGCCAGTGGCTGCACCTGCTCCCGTCGCTGGACCGCTTCGGAGCCCGCATCTGGTGGGCCGACACGAAGGCGCCCGAGGAATACCTCGATGCCTTCTTCGATGCGTTCGCGGAGGGCCGCAAGGGCCGGCCCGATCGTCCGGCCGATGCGCTGGCACTCCCGTGGGCGAACACCCGCCGCCCGACCGGTGAGCGCCAGGCCCACGGGCTGACCGGCCAGGTGCTGCCCGCACCGGTGGTGACCCCGGACCCGCCGCGGCGCGTCGTCGAGCTTCCGGAGGGTGCCGCGGAGGGCACGGACCTCGAACAACGCGGGACCGGGACGACGCGACGGGCCCCGTCGACGCCGCCGATCATCTCGAAGCCGCCGGCGCCCCGCTCCCCCGCCGCGCGGGCGGCACCCGCGCCCATCCCGAAGATCCAGGTCCAGCGCGCGCCGCAGATCGCGAAGTCAGCGAGGGGCGGCCGCTCCGGCCCCGCGAACCGGCCGGCCGAGCCGGTCCAGGTGTCGCAGGGCGCGCTCGACCGGATGCATACCGAGCTCGACGAGCTCACCCGCCTGAAGCGGCCCGAGGTGGTCGCGCGCATCAAGTCCGCCCGAGAGCACGGCGACCTCAAGGAGAACGCGGAGTATCACGCCGCGCGCGAGGAGCAGTCGTTCCTCGAGGGCCGCATCCAGGCGCTCGAGGATCGGATCCGCCGCGCGGTCGTGGTCGCCGAGGAGTCCGGCACGGGCAAGGTGGTCGTCGGCTCGACGGTCAAGGTCGAGATCATGGGCGACGAGATGACGTACACGATCGTGGGCAGCGCCGAGGCGGATCCGGTGCACGGGAAGCTGTCGATGGCCTCGCCGGTCGGCTCGGCGTTGCTGGGTGCCACGGCCGGGCAGGACGTCGATGTCCGGACGCCGCGCGGATCCGTGACCTACAAGGTGCT
>DATAIB010000330.1:0-11527 GCA_036262855.1 Candidatus Limnocylindrales bacterium | reverse complement strand
TATGGGTACGGCCTGCGCGCCAAGCTCGCGTACCTGGTCCGGCTGCTGCGGGGGATGTACCTGCTCCGGACGTCGTCGCTGTTCGTCGTCGACAACGCCTACCTGCCCGCCCACGTGGCGCCCCATCGACGGGGCACGACCGTGGTCCAGGTGTGGCACGGCGTCGGCGCGCTGAAGCGCTTCGGGGCGGACACGCTCGGCGGGCTGCAGGAGCCGGAGCGGTCCTTCCTCCACCACTTCTACGACGCGGTCGTGTGCGCCGGCACGGCCGCCCGAGCGCCGTACGCGGCGGCGCTTCGCACGCCGGTGGAGCGCGTGCTGCCGCTCGGCTCGCCGCGCACGGATGTGTTCTTCGATCCCGGGGCGCTCGCCGAGGCGCGCGAACGCGTGCTCGCCGCATATCCGGCGCTGCTCGGCTCGCGCGTCGTCCTGTACGCGCCGACATTCCGTGGCCGCGGCCGCGGCAAGTACGCGGCGCCCGGCTTCGATGCCGCAGCCGTTCGCGCGGCGCTGCCACCGGGCCACGTGCTGGCGCTCAAGTCCCACCCGAACCTCGATCCCGCGCTCGTCGCGAAGGCCGGCTTCGATGCCGTGATCGACCCGACCCTCGAGCTCAACGACGCGCTCGCCGCGGCCGACGTCCTGGTCACGGACTACTCGTCCTCGATCTACGAGTGGGCGCTGCTGCGCCGCCCGCTGGTGCTGCTGCTCGAGGACCTCGAAGCCTACGAGCGCGATCCGGGGCTCTATGTCGACATGCGGACCGACATGATCGGCGAGCACATCACGAGCGCCTCGGAGCTCCCGAACGCGATCGTCCGAGCGTCGGTCGACGGCGCGGCGTGGGATTCGTTCATCGCTCGCCACATCGATGCGTGTGACGGCCACGCCAGCGAGCGCTTCGTCGAGCGCTTCCTGCCCTCGTGAGGGCGCGCCCGCGCTTCACCATCGTGAGCGCGGTCCACAACGTCGAGCCGTACCTCGAGGACTACACCCGGTCCCTCGAGCGGCTGCGGGTCCGCAGCGGCGATCTCGAGGTCATCGCGGTCGACGACGGGTCGACCGACGGCTCGCTCGACGCCCTTCGCGCGTGGGCCGGTCGAAGCCGCCACCGCGTGCACGTGTTCACGCAGCCGAACGCGGGCCAGGGGCCTGCGCGCAATCGCGGGCTGGAGCACGCGACCGGCGAATGGGTCACGTTCACGGACCCAGACGACATGCTGGACCGGGACTTCCTGCGCGTCGCCGACCGCTTCGCTGCCGCCCATCCCGAGATCCAGGTCATGGCCGCGAAGCCAATCGTGTTCCGCGAAGACCTCGGCGTCGTCGCCGACACCCACCCGCGCCGCATGCAGTACCGGCACGGCAATCGCGTGGTCGACCTGGACGCCTCGCCGCAGGTGTTCACCGGGAGCTCGACGCTCTCCTTCTTCCGGCTCGACCGCCTGTGGGAGCGAGGGATCCGCTTCGACCCGCGGGTCCGGCCCAACTTCGAGGACGGGCACTTCGCGGTCCACTACCTGCTGACGCTGGACGAGCCGCTCGTCGGGATCCTGCGGGACGCCCGCTACATCTACCGGCGGCGGGCGGCCGGCACCTCGACGAGCCAGCTGAGCCTCGCCCACGCGGGCCGATTCGGCGACGTCCTCGAGCACGGCTACCTCGAGGTCATGGACGCGGCGGGGGCCCGCTTCGGCCACATCCCGGAGTGGCTCCAGCACGTCATCGTGTACGAGCTGTCCTGGTACCTCTCCGCGGACGACAAGATCACCTCGGACATCGTCCTGCCCGAGGAGCTCCAGCCGCGCTTCCACGAGCTGCTCGGGCGCATCCTGCGGCGCCTCGATCCCGGCGTCGTGCACAGCCATGCCGTGCATCGGCTCCGCCCGGTCTGGGCCGACGTGCTCGCCCACGCGTATCGCGAGGAACCGTGGCACAGCCCGTTCGTGGTCCGCGGCAAGGTGGACCGACAGATGCGCCTGGAGCGTGTCGGCTACCGCTTCACGGGTGGCTTGCCGCGCGAGCGGATCGTGGTCGGCGGACGCGAGGTCCTGCCGGCATGGGCGAAGACCCGCGGCCAGTTGTACTTCGGGCGGACCGTGCTCCAGGACCGGATCCTGTGGATCCCGGTCGGCTCGGACCTGCGCTTCGAGCTCGACGGCGTGGTGATGCCCACCACGCTGACATGGCGGCCGCCGCGTGGCGCGGTGCCGCGGCGCGCGTGGGCGGAGCGGCTGCCGATCTACCGGCGCCTGCCGCCGGCCTATGTCCGGGCGCGGCTGACCCAGCGGCTCCTTACCGTGGCCCGGCGGTGGACCAGCCGGCTCGCGGGCCTGGCCACGAAGGTGCCGGGCTACGGAACGCGGTTCCGCAACGCGTGGGTCGTGATGGACCGCGTCCACAACGCCGACGACAACGGCGAGCGCCTGTTCGAGCACCTGCGCGCGGCGCGCCGCGACATCAACGCGTGGTTCGTGCTGGCGCCGGGCACACCGGACTGGCGGCGGCTGCGCGCGGCCGGCACGGCGCGCCTGGTGGCGTGGGGCTCGTTCGAGTGGCGCGTCCTGCTCCGCAGCGCGCGCTGGCTCGTGTCGTCGCACGCGGATCGCGGGCTCGTGGCACCGCCCGAGATCGTCCGCCGGGAGGTGGACCGGCCGTGGAAGTTCGCCTTCCTGCAGCACGGCGTCATCAAGGACGACCTGTCCCTGTGGCTGAACCACCGCGACATCGACATGTTCGTGGTGAGCACGCAGGCGGAGCTGGCGTCCGTCGCGGGCGATGGGACCGGCTACACGGTGACCCACAAGGAGACGCGGCTGACCGGGCTGCCGCGGTTCGACCGGCTGCTCGCGAAGGGCCGGGCGGTTTCGCCGGACCTGCGCGACCTCGTGATCGTCGCGCCGACGTGGCGCACACGCCTCACGTTGCCGATCACCGGTGCGGGCGAACGCCGCGGCGTCGACGACGCCTACTGGCGGTCGGACTACCACGTGGCATGGATGGCCATCCTCCGCTCCGAGGCGATCGCGGCAGCGTGCGCGCGCCACGGTCGGCGCCTCGCATTCATGCCCCACCCGAACCTGCAGCCGATCCTGGCCTCCCTGGACCTGCCACCCCACGTGCAACCGATGTCGTTCGAGGGCCAGGACGTGCAGGGCCTGTACGCGCGCTGCGCCCTGCTCGTCACCGACTATTCGTCCGTCGCGTTCAACATCGCGTACCTGGACCGCCCGATCGTGTACTTCCAGTTCGACCGGGCAGAGATGGAGCGCGGCGGGCACATGGGCCGCAAGGGCTACTTCGAGTACGAGCGCGACGGCTACGGGCCCGTCGCGGAGGACGCGGCAACGGCCGAGCGCGAGATCGTCGCCGCCATCGAGGCCGGGCCGCATGCGGCGCCCGTCTACCAGGCGCGCATCGACGCGGCGTTTCCCGAGCGCGATGGCGGCGCCAGCGCCCGGGTCGTCCGGGCGATCGAGGAGCTCAGCCGGCCCTGGAAGGCGCCCGGGAGCTAGCGATGCGCCCGATCGTCAGCGTGGTCGTCCCCGTCCACAACCCGGGCCGGTACATCGAGCCGTGCATCCGATCGCTGCTCCGCCAGTCGCTCTCGCGCGACCGGTTCGAGGTGGTGTTCGTGGATGACGGGTCCACCGATGGGACGGGCGCCCGGCTGGACCGCCTCGCGCGGGAGCAGCCGCACGTGCGCGTGATCCACATCGCGGCGTCGGGCGCGCCCGGCCGGCCGAGGAATGTCGGGCTCGAGGCGGCGCTCGGCGAGTACGTGCAGTTCCTGGACGCGGACGACGAGCTCGCGCCGAAGGCCCTGCATCGACTGCTGCGCATGGCCCGGGCGAACCGTTCGGACATCGTGCTCGGCAAGTTCGCCAGCCAGACCACGGTCCGGCGGCAGGACCTGTTCCAGCGGACGCGAGGCGCCACGACGCTCGCCGAGACGCCGCAGCTCGCGGACGGGAGCATGGGGCCCACGAAGCTGTTCCGGGCCGCGCTCCTGCGCGAGCACGAGATCTCGTTCCCCGCGGGCTGGCGCCAGATGGAGGACCAGGTCTTCACGCTGCGGGCGTACCTCGCGGCGCGCGTGATCTCGATCCTCGGCGACGAGCCCTGCTACTTCTTCAACAAGCGCGAGGACGAGGGCCACATCAGCTCCGAGCTGGTGGACCCGGCCACGCATGCGGCGCACCTTCGGGAGATCGTCGACGAGATCGAGCACGGGATCGCGGGCCCCGAGCTTCGACGGCGCTTCCTTGCCCGGTTCTATCGCGTCGAGGTGCTGTCGCGACTGGCGGGTGAGCAGTTCATCGCCGCGGCGCCGCGGTATCGCGAGGAGCTGTTCGCGGCACTGCAACCGCTCGCTCGCGAGCACTTCGCCGAGGTGGTCGACGGTCTCGGCGCGGTGGCGCGCGTCCGATCGAAGCTGCTGCAGGAGGGCTCACCGAACGAGCTCCTCGCCCTGGCCGAGCGTGCCGCGGCGTTCACGCTCGATGCGCGGGTGGTGCGCGCAGGGTGGGCGTTCGGCCGGCTCGGCATCCACTTCCGGGCGATCCTGTCGCGCGGCCCGGACGCGCGGCCGCTGACGCTCGTGGAGCGCGACGGCGCGCTGCTGCTGGACCCGGAGCTGGTCGACGACCTCGTGGGGCCTGTCGATGTGACGGGCGAGCTCGCATCGATTCGCGCCCAGGTATCGGTGGTGGATCGGGAGACCGCGCTCGAGTGGATCATCCCGGGCAGCGCGAGCCTTGACGTTCGCCCCGCGGGCGACCCAGGTGACGAGCTGCGCGTGCCGACGCTCGCGGGCTTCGTGGAGCTCGATCCGCAGCGGGTCGGGCCCGGCGCGCGACCGCTCGACGACGGCGGCTGGGACCTCCAGATCCGCTGGTCCGGGCTCGGCCTCCAGTCCGCCGGCCCGCTGCAGCTGTCACGGCGGGCTCGTGCGGCCGCGAAGCCGCTGGTCCAGCCCGCCCTGCTCAGCCAGCCGATCCGGTGGGCCGTCCCGCGCGCGCACCTCGATGGCACGCTCCGGATCGGCCTCGGCGGTCCCGATCGCGTCCCCGCCCACCTGGACCAGGCCGATCGGTTCCGGATCAGGGACGGTGCCGGCCTCGCGGTCGAGCTCCCCATTGCAGCGGATCGCAGCGGGACGATCGCGGGCGGGGTGCTCCGGCTCACCGGCCCGGCCGGCACGTTCGACCTGCCGGCCACCTTCAAGGGCGAGCTCGGCCATGTCGTGGTCGAGACCGCCGCCATTGCGGACACCGGTGCGCTGCCGCGGGGCCGGTACGAGATGACCGGCCACCTTGGCGGGCCTGCTGCGCCGGCGCTGGCAGTCGGCACGGTGGCTGTGCGCGATGACGGCAAGCTCCTGCTCGTCGGGCTCCGTGGCGCGAACCGGTTGGCGCGACTCGACGCCTGGGCGCGCTGGTCCGTGCATGAGGCCGCCGACGCGGTCCGCACCCGCGCGATCGACGCCGCCCGCCAGCTCCCGTCACCGGCCAAGGACGTCCTTCGCGTCGTCCACGCCCGCCTCCGACCCTGAGATGTCCCGATCCTCTGGTAATCTCCGCACGATGTCCCAGGGCGAGGCTGCCGCCTCCATCCGGCACTCGTCCGGTCCGGTCCCGATCTTCACCCTGCTTCGGCAGGGCGTGATCGAGCTCCTGTCGCGCCAGCGGCTCGTGCGCTACCTGGTGCAGGCCGAGATGAAGAAGCGTGGCTCGGACACGATTCTCGGCAACCTGTGGTGGATCCTCGACCCGATCCTCCAGATGATCGTGTACGTCGTGTTCATCACGATCATCGGTCGCAACCGGACGCCGGACTACCCGCTCTTCATCTTCGCCGCGATCGTGCCATGGAAGTGGTACTCGTCCGTGCTCACCGACGCTGCCACCGCCGTGGCCCGCCAGGAGAAGCTGATCAAGCAGATCGCCTTCCCGAAGCTGGTCCTGCCCACCGCGACGACAGTCGCCGGTGTCGTCGGCTTCGCGTGGGGCCTCCTCCCGCTCCTGGCCCTGCTCCTCCTGCACCGCACGACGGTGGACCGGCTCTCCATCCAGCTGCTGTGGCTGCCGCTGATCGCCGCCGTGCAGTTCGTGTTCACGCTGGCGTCGGCGATCCTCATCGCCGCGGCGAACGTGTTCTTCCGCGACCTCGGCAACGCCGTCGGCCACGCGCTCCGGCTGTGGTGGTTCCTCTCGCCCGGGCTGTACTCGATCCAGTCGCTGCTCGAGGTCAAGTACATCGCCGAGCACCCCTGGCTCGCCACGATCGCGAGCCTCAACCCGTTCTCCGTGCTGTTCGAGGCGTACCGGGCCGTGATCTACGGCTCGCCCGACGGCGGGCCGCCGCACCCGCCCGACCTTTCGGCGCTCGGGATCCTGCTCGTCGCGAGCACCGTGTTCCTCGGCCTGTGCGTCGTGTTCTTCAAGCGGGTCGAGCCCGACTTCGCAAAGGTCCTGTGAAACCGCCGCCGCGCAACGGGGAGTACGCGATCCTCGCCGAGGACCTCGGCGTCCAGTACAACCTCCGGTTCAACAAGAAGACCACGCTGCGGGAGACGTTCGCGAACATCGTCCTGCGCAAGCCGCCGGAACGCTTCTGGGCCCTGCGCCACGTCAACGTCCGGCTCGCCCACGGCGAATCGCTCGGCGTCATCGGCCCCAATGGCGCCGGCAAGAGCACGTTCCTGCAGGTGCTCGCCGGGATCATGCGTCCGACCGAAGGCTCGGTCGACGTCCGAGGCCAGGTCTCCGGCCTGCTCGGGCTGGGCGTCGGCTTCGACGTCGACCTCTCGGGGATCGAGAACATCCTGCTCGGCGGCGCGTTCCTCGGTCTCGACGGGAAGCGGATCCTGGAGCTCCTGCCGTCGATCATCGAGTTCGCGGACCTCGGCCAGTTCATCGATGCGCCGCTCAAGACCTACTCGCAGGGCATGCGCGCTCGGCTCGGGTTCGCGATCGCGACCTGCGTCGACCCCGACATCCTGCTGCTCGACGAGGTGCTCGCGACCGGCGACGCGAATTTCCGGGCGAAATCCAAGGCACGTGTGATCGAGCTCGTCAGGGCTGCGAAGGGCGTCGTGCTCGTGACGCACGACATGGAGTGGGTCACCGAGTACTGCAACCGCGCGCTGCTGCTCGAGCGCGGCGAGGTGATCCTCGAGGGCAAGCCGGCCGACGTCGTGGAGCTCCACCTGCAGCGCACCGAGGAGGAGACGGCGCGGCGCCGGGAAGCCGCCCGGCTCAAGGGCCTCGACCCGGTGGTGGGCCCGACCCGCTAGAGATCCGGGCGGCGCAGCGGCATCGCGCCGCAGCGGCATCGCGCCGCCGTCGCCCGAGCAGCCGTCAGGCCTTCTTCGACCGCCTCCGACCAAGGAGGGCGAGCACCAGGCCCGCCGCGGCCCCGAACGCCAGGGCGCCGCGCCAGTCCAGCAGCACCTTCACGTCGCCGCCGACCTTCCGTGCGATCAGGAGCATCACCGCGCTCTGGTTCGTGCGCACGTCCGCGGCAATGACGACGCGGGCCGCGGCGCGGTCCACCTGGACCTGCCTGGCGATGATCGTTCGCGCGTAGCTCCGGCTGAGCTCGACCTGCTCGCCGAGGGCGGCACCCACCGCGCCGCGCTCCACCCGAAGGTGGTCGGCACGGGCTGCGCCGATCGCGCCCTGCTCGACGGACACCTGGGTCGCGTCGACACGCCCGACCGCACCCTGGTGCACGGTGACCTGGTCCGCGCCGAACGACGCGCCGTCCTCGACGACGACCGGAGCAGCGCCCCCCGACTGCGTCCACGCCTCGATCACGTCCGGCTCGATCGGCGCGGGCGGCTGCGCGACGGGCTTCGCGCGACGCGGTGCCGTGCGCCGCTTCGGAGTCCTCGGGAGCGGCTCGCCCGCCTGTTCGTCGGCCATCGCCGCAAGCCTAGCGCCCGCACCGGCGGCCGATTGCGCGGCTGCGCGGCCGGAGTATCCTGCGCAGCGCCCGGCGCCCACGGGCAGAGGAGAGTGGCTTCGTGACCTCGACGCCGGTGCGTCCGCCATCGCGCCTCGGCGCGTTCACCATCGTCAGCGTCGTCGTGGTCGTGCTGGCCGTGCTGGCCGCCTGGCAGGTGGCACCGCTGCTGTCGAGCAATGCCGTTGCAAGCGTGCCGCCGACGGGCGCGGCCGCGCCGACCACCGGGGCCACCGCGCCGACCCCGAGCCCGTCCCCCACGCCGGCGCCCCCGACCCCCGAGCCGACGCCGCCGACCGTGCCGTCCGCGCTCACCGGCCTGCCCATCAGCCCCGAATCCGCGCTCTACCACCCGATCGCGGTCATGGTCGACGATCACGTGGACGCCCGGCCGCAATCCGGCTTCAACAGCGCGGCGATCGTCTGGCAGGCGCCCGCGGAGGGCGGGGTCCCGCGCTACATGCTGATCTTCCAGGACACGATCCCCGCCAGCGTGGGGCCCGTGCGGAGCACACGCGAGTACTTCATCGAGTGGGCCGCGGAGTGGCACGCGATGTACGTCCACCACGGTGGCTCGCCGCAGGCGCTTGCGACGCTGTTCGCGAAGGGCCACGGGCAGTGGGTGTGGAACGCCGACGGCTTCCGGTGGAGCCCGAAGTACCTCTGGCGGGTCACGACCCGGCGGGCGCCCCACAACGTCTACACCGACGGCGAGCACCTCCGCGCGCTCGCGGCGAGGCTCGACGTCCCGGACGAGCCGATCACGCCCGTCTGGCACTTCGCGCCGGACGCCGACCCGTCGCTCCGCCCGACCGGCGGCACGATCAAGGTCGTGTACCCCTACGAGTCGGTGACGTATCGCTATGACAACGTCACGAACCGCTACGTGCGCTACATCAACGGCTCGAAGACGCCCCAGGAGGATGCGGACGACAACTCGATCGTCGCACCCGCCAACGTGGTCATCCTCCGGATGCACTTCGGGCCCCTGAACGACGGACACCCGAACAAGTTCCGGCTCGAGGCCGACGACATCGGCCACGGCGACGCGTGGATCTCGTCGAACGGGGTGACGATCCACGGCACGTGGCGGAAGGCTTCGGCGACGGCGCCCACGCTCCTGTTCGGGCCGGACGGCAAGCCGGTGACGCTCACCGCGGGGCAGACGTTCGTGCAGGTGCTGCCGCTCAGCTACGGCTACACGATCAACCCGGGCACGATGCCGGGCGCGCCGACGGCAGCGCCGTCAGGGAGCCCGCAGGCGACGTCGAACCCGAGCTAGGGTCGCGCCTTCGAGCGAGCGCCGCGGCCGCGAAGCTCGTCCCAGCGCAGGCGGATCACGACGAGCAGCGCCTCGGCAATGATCCGGCGGGACATCTTGGAGCGCCCGACCTGGCGGTCCTGGAAGGTGATGGGCACCTCGTGGATCCGGGCGCCGGCGCGAGCCGCGCGGTAGGTCATCTCGATCTGGAAGACGTAGCCGCCGGCGTGGACACCCTCGAAGGGGATCGTCTCGAGGGTGGATGCGCGCCACGCCTTGAACCCGCCGGTCAGGTCGTGCGGCCGCAGCGTCAGCACGGTGCGCGCGAACAGGCTGCCGCCGCGCGAGATGAGCCGCCGGCCGAGGCCCCAGTCGAGCACCCGCCCGCCCTTCACGTACCGGCTCCCGATGACGAGGTCCGCCTTGTCGTCCGTGATGGGGGCGATCAGGCGCGGCAGCATCGTCGGATCGTGGGACCAGTCCGCGTCCATCTGGCAGATCACCGTCGCGCCGGCATCGTGGGCGATATGGAACCCATCGAGGTACGCGCGCCCGATGCCCTGCTTCCCGGGTCGGTGCCGGACGCGGATGCGCGGCTCGCCCTTCGCGAGGTCATCGGCGATGCGGCCGGTCCCGTCAGGCGAGTTGTCGTCGACCACGAGGAGCGTCGCACCGGGCAGTGCGGCGAGGATGGCGAAGGCGATGCCGGGGAGGTTCTCGGCCTCTTCGTAGGTCGGCAGCACCACCCAGGCGCCGGTGCCGACGGGCGCAGCCGCGCGCGCGTCCGCATCGGCGGCGCGGTCAGGCGTCGGCGCGGCGGCAGTGCGGGTTGCGGCGCGGTCCTTCGGCATGCTCGCGGAGTGTACGGGCGCGCGCTTGCGGGACCCGTGCGGCGGCCGTGCGGTCGATGTCATCGTCAGCGCAGGATCTCGAACCCGTCCACATCGACGCGCGGGCGGCCCGCCGTGCCGACCACCACGATCCGGATCGTGTGGAAGCCGCTCGCCGACCACGTCTTCGCGAACGCGACACGGTGGAATGTCGTGGTCGCCGACGTCGTGTCGACCGTCGCGGCGAGCACGCCGTCGAGGTAGATCTTCGCGATGCCGCGATTCGGTGCGAACGTCGTCACCCAGGCGATGGAGCGACCGGTGAACGAGTACGTCGCCTTCGCCCACGTGGCGGTGGTGTATCGCACGGAGCCACCAGAGAACCGGCTGTCGGTCACGCTGGTCCATGTGCCCGTCCACGTGATCGACGTGCTCGTCTGCTGTGTCAGCGCCGCGCGGACCGTGGGTCCCGCGACCCAGCCGCCCACGTTGCCGGCGCGATCCGTGGCCCGGACCTCGAACCGGTAGGTATGGCCGGGCGTCAGGCCGATCGACATCGACGTCCCGGTCACGCCGGTGGCGTAGTCCGCGAACGTCCCGCCATCGACGCTCCGCTTCAGGTCGTAGCTCCGGATCCCGGCGCCCCCCGGGTCGGTGGCCGACCAGGAGAGCGTCGCCGGCATGACCGCGGTCGCGGACGTCGAGGGGAGGTCGACGCCGCTGCGAAGCGAGATCCTCGGCGCCGTGGCGACGGGCTTGGACCGGTCGATGAGGAGCTGGGCCGCGTTGACCTGGCCGTCCGGGCCCCAGTTGCGCACGGCATCCACGACCGCATCGGCCTTCACGCCGAGCGTCACCGTGCCCGCGGAGCAGCCGGTCAGGGTCACCTTCCACACGGCGCCGGCGCCGGCGGGCGTGCCGATGATGCAGCCGGTTGCGGTGCCGGAGCGGACGAAATCGGTGGTGCGAAGGCCGCTGACCGACGCGCCGAAGGTCACGGTCCAGGTGAGGCTCGATGCGCGGTTCGGTGACACGGGGCGCGCGAAGGACACGACCGAGGTGGGCACCGCCGCGCCGATCATCAACCCGAACCGCGCGATCTGCGTGTCGCTGACGGGGCTCACCGAGGGCGCGGTGTAGACCGAGCCACCGCGCAACCCCTGGAGCTGGATGACGTAGGCGCCGCTCGGCAGGAGCGTGCCGCCGAGCCGGCCATCCCAGTTGTAGACGTGCCCGCCGGCCGCCGTCCCGCCGAGGCCCTGCGAGTCGACGAACGTGCCGTCCGTCCGGAACACGCGCAGGGAAAGGCTGTCGAAGGCGACGGTGTTGGTCCACTCGATGCGCAGCGTGTCGTGCGCGGGATCGCCCGGCGCGATCGCCCGCTGGCCACCGTTCGCAAGCTCGAGGCCGATGATCCCGGCGTCGACGCGGGTCGCGTACACGGGTCGCCGCGGCCCCGCATTCGTGG
>DATAIB010000329.1:0-1578 GCA_036262855.1 Candidatus Limnocylindrales bacterium | reverse complement strand
CGTTGTTCACCGTGATGTCCGCGTGGTCGTACGCGGGCGCGACCTCCATCACGTCGAGGGCCACGACATCGGTCTCGAGGACGAGCTGGCGGACGATGCGCAGCAGGTCGATCGGGGCGAATCCGCCGGGCTCGGGGGTTCCGGTCGCGGGGGCGAAGCCGGGATCGAGCACGTCGATGTCGATCGAGATGTAGACCCTGCCGCCCTTGGCCTGGGCAGCCGCGATGACATCCGCCATCACCGCCTTCGTCCCGCGCTCCCAGAACTCCTGCATCATGAAATGCGTCAGGCCGTTGTCGCGCATCCACTTCTGGTCCTCTTCGCCCGGCCAGTAGCCGCGCAGCCCGACCTGGATGAAGCGGTCGCCCGGGATCGCGCCGGACTCGATGAGCCGCCGCATCGGCACGCCATGGCTGGCGGAGTTGCCCTCGATCTCGTTCGCCGTGTCGGCGTGCGCGTCGAAGTGGATCATGACGACGTTGCCGAACCCGTGCTTCTCGGCCACCGCGATGCCGGCCGGCCAGGTGACCGAGTGGTCGCCTCCGAGCAGCACGGGCACGATCCCGCGCGACGTGATGTCGCTGACGCGCTCGTAGATGGCGGCCTTCGACTGCTCCCACATGCCGTGGCTGATGATCGCGTCGCCGTAGTCGACGACGTCGAGGTGGTCGAAGATCTCGATCCCGAGGTCGAGGTGGTACGTGCCGGGGTCGTAGGCGTTCGCCCGCAGGGCACGCGGGCCGAAGCGGGCGCCGGGCCGGTTGGTGGTGTTGTCGTCCCACGGAGCACCCACGACGGCGACGTCGGGCTTCCACTCGTCGAGCTGCGCGGGCTCGGTGAGGAAGGGGCGCATGCCGAAGGTCGCCGGCCCCTGGAAGCTCGGCGCGTCGAGCTGCGCCCGCAGTCCAGGCGGGATGTCGCGAGTCATGCCGCCACGGTAGCGCGCGGTTACGCTTGCCAGGATGGTCTCCTCCACGCGACTCGCGAGCGGGCTCCATGCCGAGATCCGCGCGGACCGGTTCGTCCCGGGCTCGTTCGAGCTGGTGGTCGACGGCACGCCGCAGTCGCACGTCAACATCGACGACCCGTCGGACCTCTTCTTCGAATACATCGTGCGCATGGGGCGGGTGATCGATCAGCTCCGGATGCCGGGGCAGCCGATCACGGCCGTCCACCTGGGTGCGGGGGCGTTCACGCTTCCCCGCTACATCCATGCGACGCGACCCGGTTCCCGGCAGCAGGTGCTCGAGCTCGAGCCGGCGCTCGTGGATCTCGTCCGCGAGCAGCTGCCGCTGCCGAAGGACGCGTCGATCCGCATCCGCTACGGCGATGCGCGCGAGACGCTCGGCAAGCTGCCCGGCGGGCTGCGCGGCACCGCCGATCTGGTCGTGGTCGACATCTTCGGCGGCGCGCGGATCCCCGCGCACGTCACGTCGCGGGAGTTCTACACGCTCGCCGCCGGGCTGCTCGCCGAGGACGGCGTGATGCTGGTCAACGTCGCCGACGGGTCCGGCAGCGCGTTCGCACGCGGGCAGGTGGCCACGGTCTCGGATGTGCTCGACGATGTCGCCGTGCTCG
>DATAIB010000328.1:0-3201 GCA_036262855.1 Candidatus Limnocylindrales bacterium | reverse complement strand
CGCCGTGAGGGTCTCGACGGTCATTGGGCAACCTCGAGGGGAATGCTCGTGGTCTCGGTGCCGCGAGCCGGAGCGCACGCTAGCGGATCGACGGTGGGGACTGGTGGCGAACCCGCGCCGACTAGAATTGGGACGGTGAATTCCAACGCTCGAAAGCGCGACCGCGGGCTATTCGACGACGACGCCGAGGAGCCCGAGGGGACACGCTTCGACGAGCTGCAGCCCGTCGTTGCGGGCGAGGCCGGTGCCGCCCTTCCCCAGGAGCCTGCATGGCTCTCGGAGGCGCCGTCCGGCGACGACCGCGACCCCGGGGCGCGCCCCGACGCGGATGCCAAGGCACGCCAGGACGAATACCAGCGCCAGGTTGCCGATTCACGCCGCCAGGAGATCCTCGGCCGGCTGAACCCCGAGCAGGCAAGGGCCGTCACGACGACCGACGGGCCCGTCCTGATCCTCGCCGGCGCGGGATCCGGCAAGACGCGCGTCCTCGCGCACCGGATCGCGTACCTGGTCGGCGTCGCCAATGCGAAGCCATGGCAGATCCTCGCCGTGACGTTCACGAATCGCGCCGCGGCGGAGCTTCGGGAACGGATCATCCGGCTCGTCGGCGAGCCGGGCAAGGAGGTCCAGGCCGGCACGTTCCACTCGATCTGCGCGCGGGTGCTCCGGAAGGACGGCGAGCAGATCGGCCTCGGCCGGAACTTCGTGATCTACGACACGGAAGACCAGCAGTCGCTCATGAAGCAGATCCTGCGCGAGGAAGGCCTCGACGCGAAGGGCGAAACGCGGCCCGCGGCGATCCTGGGCTCCATCTCTCGCGCGAAGAACGACATGCTCGACCCGGGCGAGATCCCGCCGCTTCGGCTCGCCACCGGCGTGACCGTCCAGGTCGCGCGCCTCGCGCGCCTGTACACGGCAGCGCTGCGGAAGGCGAACGCGCTCGATTTCGACGACCTCCTGCTCGAGGCTGTCCGCCTGTTCGACGAGTCGCCGGCGACGCTCGCCCGCTACCAGGATCGATGGCGGTATCTGCACGTCGACGAGTACCAGGACACGAACCGCCCGCAGTACCTGTGGATCCGCGCGCTTGCGCAGAAGCACCGGAACCTCGCCGTGGTTGGCGATGACGACCAGTCGATCTATGGCTGGCGCGGCGCGGACATCCGCAACATCCTGGACTTCGAGCGCGACTGGCCCGACGCGACGGTCATCAAGCTCGAGCAGAACTACCGCTCGACGCAGCTGATCCTCGACGCCGCGCACGCGGTTGTGTCAAAGAACGTGGCACGCACGGACAAGAAGCTGTGGACGAAGAACGACCGCGGCCGGCTCATCGAACGGTTCGAGGCGTACAACGAGGAAGAGGAAGCCGAATGGATCGCGCGTAGGGTCGAGGAGCTGACGGGCACGCGCGGCTCAGCGTTGACGCGTCGAGCGGACGACGGCGGCACCGTGAAGCTGCGCGATATCGCGGTGCTGTACCGGACGAACGCCCAGTCGAGGGCGATCGAGGAGGCGTGCCTTCGCTACGGCATCCGCTACCAGGTCGTCGGTGGGACCCGGTTCTACAGCCGGCGCGAGGTCAAGGACGCGCTCGCGTACCTGCGGATCCTGCGCTCCGATGCGGACTCCGTGAGCTTCGAGCGGGTCATCAACGTCCCGACACGATCGATCGGCGACAAGACGATCGAGGTGGTCCGCGGGTACGTGGCGCGCGAAGCGATCCCGTACTGGATCGGGCTCGAGCGCGCGGCCGATGGCGAGATCGCCGAGCTCGCGGGCCGGGCACGGACCGCGATCGGTGACTTCGTCGCGCTCGTGCGGCGACTGCGGTCCCGCGTCGGGGTGCTGCCCCTGCCGGAGCTGCTCGACGACGTCCTCGAACGATCCGGCTATCGGGCGATGCTCGCCGACGGCACCGAGGAGGGCGAGGAGCGCTGGGCGAACCTGCTCGAGCTGCGCGAGGTCACGACGCGCTACGACGACCTGTCGGCCGACGACGCGCTCGACCGGCTGCTCGAAGAGACGGCGCTGGTCGCGGACCAGGACTCGTACCAGTCGGACGCGGACATGCTGTCGCTGATCACGTTGCACGCGGCGAAGGGCCTCGAGTTCCAGGTGGTCTTCATCGCGGGGCTCGAGGAATCGCTGTTCCCGACGGGCCGCGCCGTCGAGGCCGAGGGCGGCTTCAACCCGGACCCGAAGCCGATGGAGGAGGAGCGCCGGCTGGCGTACGTGGGCATGACCCGGGCCAGGGAGCGGTTGTACCTGTCGCACGCGTGGCAGCGCGCGACGCGACGTGGGCCCGGGACGTCATGGATGGCCGAGCCGTCGCGCTTCCTCATGGAGATCCCGGCGGAGCTCATGAACGGCCCGCGCCTGCAGCCACGCACCGACGCACAGAGCCTCGACGGGGAGGCGCCGGACGACCTGGACCTCGTGTTCGGGCGCGGAGCCACGCGGTTCGGGCGGCCGATCCGGCCCGGCCCGACCGGCGCGGCGTACCGAGAGGGGAGCGGGCGGCCCGGAGCGCCCCGACCCGGTGAGCCCTTCCAGCCGACGCGCGACCTGCAGGCGCGTCGCGACGCGTTCGCGGGTGGGGCGCGGTCCGGGACATTCGGGCGCCGGCGGGTCGAGGCCTGGGACGAGCAATCCGGCGAGCGCGTCGGTGGTGCGGGTCTCCGCACGAACGGCGGAAACGGCGCGCGCGAAGCCGCCAGGCCCATCGACCGCCCCGTAATCCCCGGTGAGCGCCGCTATCGTGACGGCGATCGCGTCCGGCACGCCCGCTGGGGCGACGGCATCGTGGTCTCGTCCAAGCTCACCCGCAGCGATGAGGAGGTCACGATCGCGTTCCGCGATCCGCAGGTCGGGCGAAAGACGCTGCTCGCCTCGCTGGCAGGCCTGGAGGTGATGGGGTGACGGCCCGGGACGCCGCGGCGGATCTCTCGCAGGTCCTCAACCTGGCGGAGTTCGAGGCGCTGGCGGTGGAGCGCATGTCCGCCGCGGCCTATGGCTATGTCGCGGGCGGCGCGTGGGACGAGATCACGCTCCGCGAAATCGTCGAGGCGTGGCAGCGGTTCCGGTTCGTGCCGCGCGTGCTCCTCGATGTCAGCACCGTCGACGTGTCCGGTCGCTTTCTGGGTCGGCGATGCGCACTGCCGATCGCCGTCGCGCCGACGGCGGCCCAGGCGCTCGCGC
>DATAIB010000327.1:0-3269 GCA_036262855.1 Candidatus Limnocylindrales bacterium | reverse complement strand
CGGCGCGCACGGCAAACCAAGGCCTGTCGGAGCGCCGGGAGATGATAGGTCGGATCGGGAAAACCGGTCAAGCGTGCCCGGTTGGGTGGCGCGCTAGCCGGGCAGGAGGTCCGAGCCGTCGGGTTCTGCCGATCCTGTCCCGTCCTTCGGCGCGCCCGCCTCGGGCTCGGCTGTTGCAGCCTCCGGCTCCAGGGTTTCGGCCCCCGGCTCCAGGTTTGCGACCTGCGGCGCCGGTGTGGCGGCCTCGGCGTCGGACGATGTCGACTTCGCGGCCTTCGTCGTGCGCGTGCGGCGCGCCTTCGCGGGCGCGGCCGGCGTCGCGGGCGAGGCCGCAGACGCCGCGACATCGGGCGTCGATGGCCCACCGCGCTGGCCGAGCACCTCGAACAGGAGGATCGAACCCGCGACCGCCGCGTTCAGCGAACCGATCGCGCCGCGCATCGGGATCCTGACGAACAGGTCGCACCGCCGCCGGACGGCGGGCGAGAGCCCGTGGCCTTCGCTGCCGACGACGAGCGCCAGCCCGCCTCGGAGATCTGCCTCGCGCGCGCCGAGCGGCGCATCGCCATCGGAGCCGACGATCCTGACGCCTCGAAGGTGGAGGTCGGTGAGGCTCCCCGGCAGGTCGTCGACCGGGGCGAGGAGCAGGTGCTCCGTTGCGCCCGCGGACGCCTTCACCGCGGCCGGGGAGAGCGGGGCCTGGCGTTCCGTCGGGAAGAGGACGCCGTGCACGCCGGCGGCTTCCGCGCTGCGCAGGAGCGTGCCGACGTTCTGGGGGTCCTCGAGCGAATCGAGCACGAGCACGAACGGCTGCTCTCCGCGCTCGATGGCGCGGGCGAGGATGTCCTCGAGCGAGGCGAACCGGCGCGCCTCGACCACGAGCGCGACGCCCTGGTGGCCGTCGAAACCGGCGAGCGAGGTCAGCGAGCCGCCCTCCACCTCGACGATCGGGATGCGCAGCGTGGTCGCGTGCAGGACGATGCGCTCCAGCGCCTGGCGCCGCTGCGGCGTGACGAGCAGGCGCTTCGGCGGCCGCCCGGCCGCGAATGCCTCCTCGACGGGCCGGCGGCCGGCGACCAGCTCCTCGCCCTCCTCCAGCGGCGGCGCCGCGGCGGCTCGGTACGCCGGCTCCTCGCGGTACGAGGGTGCTTCGCGGAACGGGGGCCGGCCGGGCGGGCGGCTCCCGCGTTCGTCGCGCCACGGCGTGCGCGGGCCCCCAGGGCGGGCGCCACCCGGTCGGGGCTCTCCCGGTCGAGCGCGCGGTGGCCCGTCGAAAGCCGGGCGCGGCCGGAGCTCGCGCGAGGGGCGGTCGAAGGCGGATGGCCGGTCGAAGCTCGGGGGTCCGTCGAAGCTGGGCGGCGCGGCATCGCCGGCAACCGGCGGCGCGTCCGGCGGGACGCCTCGGAACCCGAAGCCCGAGGGACGCGGCGGTCGGTCGCCGTCGGGTCGTGGGCCAGACGGCCGGAAGCCACCTGGGCGTGGGCCGGCGGCACGGTAGCCATCCGGTCTCGAACCGCCGGGACGCGGACCACCGGGACGACCACCGGGCCGGCCGCCAGCCGGTCGCGAACCACCGGGACGCGGCCCACCCGGGCGCGACCCACCGGCGGCAAACCCGCCGCCTCGGAAGCCGCCTGACCGCGGGCCGCCAGATCCGGATCCCTTGCCGCCACGGAATGGCCGGTCGGGGCGGTCCGGGCCGTCGCGCCGGGGGCGCGGGTTGTCGCTCATGGTGCCCCTTCGATGCGTCGCCAGCGCTGGCCGTCGCGAGTGTCCTCGACCGAAACGCCGAGCGCTGCAAGCTCGTCGCGCAGTCTGTCGGACGCGGCGAAATCACGCGCAGCTCGAGCCGCGGAGCGGGCGTCCAGCAGCTCCTGGGCGCCCGCGGGGAGCTCGTCTGCCGCATCGGGCAGGATCCCGAGCACCGTGTCGAGGTTTCGCAGGAAGGTGAGCGCCCGACCCGCGTCCGACGTGGACAGCGACCGATCGGCGATCCGCCGGTTCAGCTCGCGGACGAGGTCGAACAGCGACGCGAGCGCGGCCGAGATGTTGAGGTCGTCGTCGAGCGCCGCGTCGAAGCGAGCGCGTGCCGCGTCGAGCTCCGCGGCCAGGTCGCCGGCGTCGGCGCGGTCCTCGCGGTACGCCTCCAGCGCGGCGACGAGCGCATCGAGCCGGCTCACGGCCGCCGTCGCGGCCTCGATCGAGGCCTCGCTGTACTCGAGCGCCTGGCGGTAGTTCACCGAGATCAGGGCATACCGCAAGGCTCGGGGGGACACGCCCGCTTCGAGCAGGTCCGCGACCCGCGCGATGTTGCCGACCCGGCGCGCCATCTTCGTGCCGCCGAGCCGGAGGTGGTCGCAGTGGAGCCATGTCCGGACGAACGTCTGGCCCGTGACCGCCTCGCTCTGGGCGATCTCGTCCTCGTGGTGCGGGAAGATCAGGTCGATGCCGCCGGTGTGGATGTCGAACGACGCGCCGAGGTGGCGCATGGACATTGCCGAGCACTCGATGTGCCAACCCGGCCGGCCGGGCCCCACCGCCGTGTCCCACGACGGCTCGCCGGGCTTCGGGCCTTTCCAGAGGGCGAAGTCGCGGACGTCGTCCTTGCCGTAGTCATCGGCGACGACGCGCTCCCCCACCCTGAGCTGCGTTGCGTCCAGGCGCGAGAGCCGGCCGTATGCCGGCCAGGACGAGATCCGGAAGAAGATCGAGCCATCCTCGGTCCGGTAGGCGTTGCCGGTCTCGAGCATCTGCGCGATCAGCTCGGCCATCGCATCGATGTAGTCCGTCGCGCGCGGCAGCACGTCGGGCGTCGTCATGCGCACGGCCGCGAAGTCCGTCTTGAAGCGATCGAGCCATCGGTCGGTCAGCTGCGCCGTGGTCTCGCCAGCGGCGTTGGCGCGTTCGATGATCCGGTCGTCGATGTCGGTGATGTTCATGACCCACGTCACGCGCAGGCCCTGGTAGCGGAGGTAGCGCACCAGCAGGTCCGCGAAGAGGAACGAGCGGAAGTTGCCGATGTGGGTCGGGCCGTAGACCGTCGGGCCGCAGCTGTAGATCCGGACGTGGCCGGGCTCGAGCGGCTCGAGCGGCCGCGTCTCACCCGACAGCGTGTCCTGGAGGCGGAGGGTCATCGATTCGTCCCGGATCGGCCGACCGTCGCGACGGCCTGCGCCTCGATCGACCGGCCGGCGCCGGCGTCGCCCGACAGGTTGCCCGTCGATGCCTTGACGCTCACGGCGCTCACGTCGAGCTCGAGGAGGCGCGCG
>DATAIB010000326.1:0-3424 GCA_036262855.1 Candidatus Limnocylindrales bacterium | reverse complement strand
CCATGCGCTGCTCACCGTCCTCGCCCGCAATGGCCGGGCGCGCCGGTTTTACGAGCGGAACGGCTGGGAGCTCGTCGAGACCATCACGGAGCCGCACTTCGGCAACACGATGACGGAGGTTGCCCGCTACTCGAGACGCCTTCGCTAGGAACGCGGAGGCGTCAGGCCATCACGCTGTCGACCGGATCCAGCAGCACCAGGCGATCCGCGGGCGAGAGCCACTCCTCCAGGAAGAGTGCGGTCGCAGCATCCAGCAGGGCAGGGCGGACCTGCTCGCGGACGTCGTGCAGCATGCCGATCTCGGCGCGTTCGAATGCGCCCTGGCGCGTGAAGATCCGGCTCTGCGCTCCCTCCGAGGCGGTCCACTGGACGATCGTCCCGTGGAGCTCGTGCAGCTCGTCGAGGACGCCCTCCGCGCGCGCCAGCTGGCCGGCGGCCTCCCGCGCCCGCTCGAGCCCGTCGCGACTCGCGCCCTCGTGCGCGGCGCTGATCGCGAGCAGCTGCTGCATGTCGAGCATCGGCAGCTCGCGCAGGAACCGCTCGAGGGTCAGCCGATCGCCCCCTGAGCTCACCGGAGGAGCCGCGCCCGGACCTGCGTCTCCTCGACCGCGTTGCCCTTCCGCCGCTGGACCTTGTACGCATGCTGGCCCGGCAGGGACGCCACGACATCGGCGAGCTCCCGGCCCACGTACAGGCAGCCGACACCGTCGTCGGCGGCGATCCCATCCGGCAACGCGCCCGTGCCCACGAGCTCCTCGTAGCGCGGCCGGCGCAGGGATTCGCTGTCGTAATGCGGGCAGAAGCTGCCCGGCAGCATCTTCAGGCCGTCCTTGAGCGGGTCCAGACCGAGGCCGAACGAATCCGTCACGGACCCCTCGAACCAGCAGTTCCCGCCGGCCGACCAGCCGGCCAGGATCACGCCCGATTCCCAAGCGGACTTGAGGGCCCTGTCGACGCCGTGTACCCGCCAGATGGCGAGCATGTTCGCGGTGTTCCCGCCGGCGACGAAGATCACGTCCTGGTCGCCGAGGAAGCCCTCGACGTCGCCGACGTTGCGCCCGAACAGGTCGAGATGGGTCGCCTCGGAGTGGCGCGCGAACGTCGCGTAGAAGTTCTTGAGGCCTTCGGGGTGCTCGCCCGAGGCGGTCGCGAGCATGCAGATCCGCGGCCGCGCCTGGCCGGTCAGGTCGAGCAGGTACTGGAGCATCGGCCAGTCGGTCGAGCCCGGGCGGAGCTGGACGCCGCCCATCGCGAGGATCCGCTGCTCGGTCGCCATCTCCGGAACCTAGACCCGCACGCTCGGCGGGCGCTCCCGGTCGAACATGTGGACGGTGTCGACGAACCGCACGGTCTTCGTCTGGTACGCCATCACGAGCGAGTGGGTTCGAGCGCCGCCGCCGAAGAAGCGCACGCCCTCGAGCAGGTCGCCGGGCGTCACGCCGGTCGCGGCGAACACGAGGTGCTCGCCCGACGCGAGGTCCTCCGTCTTGTAGATCTTCGATTCGTCGCCGTGGCCCATCCGCTCGCCGCGTGCCCGCTCCTCGTCCGAGCGGTACCGGAAGCGAGCCTGGATCTCGCCGCCCAGGCAGCGCAGCGCCGCGGCCGTGATCACGCCCTCCGGCGCCCCGCCCACGCCCATGACGGCGTGCACGCCCGTGCCCTGGACGGCGCACGAGATCGCGGCGGACAGGTCGCCGTCGGTGATGAGCTTGATCCGCGCGCCCGTCGACCGCACCTCCGCGATGAGGTCGGCGTGCCGCGGGCGGTCGAGGATGATGACCGTGATGTCCTGCATCCGTCGGCCGAGCGCCTCGGCGATCAGGCGGACGTTCTCCGCTGGCGGGAGGGTGATGTCCACCTTGCCGGCCGCGCCGGGGCCGACGCACAGCTTCTCGAGGTACGTGTCCGGCGCGTGCACGAGGCCGCCTCGCTCCGAGGCCGCAAGCACGGTGATCGCATTCGCGGAGCCCGTCGCGACGAGGTTCGTGCCCTCGAGCGGGTCGACCGCGATGTCGATCGCCGGCGCCGTGTCGCCCGCGAGCCCCACCTGCTCGCCGATGTAGAGCATCGGCGCTTCGTCACGCTCGCCCTCGCCGATGACGATCGTGCCTTCCATCTCGATCTCGTCCATCGCCTTGCGCATCGCTTCGGTCGCGAGCTTGTCGGCGCCCATCCGGTCGCCGCGGCCCATGACCCGCGCGCTGGCGATGGCCGCCATCTCGGTGACGTAGACCATCTCGAGGGCAAGAAGCTTTTCCATCCCTTGGCGCTCGTCGGTGGACAAGGTTGCCTCCTAGGCCCGGTCAGGCGAGGTCGGCGCAAGGCGCCGCCGAGCACCGTAGCGAGCGCACGCAAATCGTGCGTGAGCGAGGCGCGCAGGCGGCAACGCAGCGACGGACCGCATCACCGGGCCTAGTGCCGGAAGTGCCTTCTGCCGGTGAACACCATCGCCAGGTGGTGCCGGTCGGCGACCTCGATCGCCATCTCATCCCGGATGGATCCACCCGGCTGGATGATTGCCGTGACTCCGGCCTGGGCCGCCATCTGGATGCCGTCCGGGAACGGGAAGTACGCATCGGCGGCCATCACCGAGAGGCGGGCCCGATCGCCGGCGCGCCGGAGGGCGATCTCCACCGACACCTGCCGGCTCGCCTGCCCCGAGCCGATCCCGACCGTGGCCGCGTTCTTCACGAGGACGATGGCGTTGGACCGGACGTGGCGGACCGCGCGCCACGCGAACAGCAGGTCCGTGAGCTCCTCGAGCGTCGGACGGCGCTTCGTGACGACCTGGAGCTGCGAGCCGTCGAGCGCGAGCTCGTCCATCGTCTCGACGAGCAGGCCGCCGCCGACGCGCTTCACGTCGAGGCGGGCGATCCCGTAGTCGCGCATGCCGTCGGTCGGACCGGGCGGCACGTGGAGCAGCTCGAGGCCGGATTTCTGGCGCAGGATCCCGAGCGCCGAGTCGTCGAACCCGGGCGCGATCACCGCCTCATAGGAGTTCGCGGCGATCTCGCGCGCCGTGGCGCCGTCCAGCACCCGGTTGACGCCGACGATCGCGCCGAACGACGCCACGGGATCGGTCTCGAGCGCCCGTCGGTACGCCTCCACCAGCTCGTCCGCCGACGCGACCCCGACGGGATCCGTGTGCTTCGCGATCACGACCGTCGGGGTCGTGTAGTCGCTCGCGACCCGGTAGGCGACATCGAGGTCGAGCAGGTTGTTGAAGGACGGCGTCGAGCCCTGGAGCTGGGTCGCGTCGGCGATGCCCGCCGAGCGGTGGGTCGTCTCGCGGTAGAAGGCGCCGGTCTGGTGCGGGTTTTCGCCATAGCGCAGGTCCGTGACCTTGTCGAGGACCATCGCGAGCCGCTTCGGGAACGTGTTGCTGGAGAGCTGGTTGAGGTACGCGGCGATCTCGGCGTGGTAC
>DATAIB010000325.1:0-8110 GCA_036262855.1 Candidatus Limnocylindrales bacterium | reverse complement strand
TCGCCGATCCGGCATCCGTCGGGCTGCGTCTTCCATCCTCGCTGCAAGTACACGGAGCTCGTCCCGGACAACGCCTGCGCGGAGGTCCGGCCGGAGCTCGAGGAGAGCGAGGCGGACCACCTGGTCCGGTGTCACCTCCCGCCTGAGACGCGACGCCGGATCGCGACCGAGGCCATCAACATCACCGGCACGGTCGCGGGAGCGGCACAGTGACGGTGCAGACGGGCAAGGAGATCCTGCAGGTCACGGGCCTGCGCAAGTACTTCCCCGTGAAGGGCTCGGGCATGGGGCTGTTCCCGAAGACGGTCGGGCAGGTCAAGGCGGTCGACGGCATCAGCCTGAACCTCAACGAGGGCGAGACGCTCGGCCTCGTGGGCGAGAGCGGCTGCGGCAAGTCGACGGCCGGGCGCACCATCCTGCGCCTGCTCAAGCCCACCGAGGGCAAGATCATCGTCGACGGCCAGGACATCACGACGCTGTCCACCAACCAGCTGATCCCGTTCCGCCGGAAGGCGCAGATCATCTTCCAGGACCCGTACAACGCGCTGAACCCCCGCCACACCGTCGGTCGGATCATCAGCACGCCGTTCGAGATCCAGAAGGTCAAGCCCGAAGGCGGCGTCAAGAAGGCCGTCTACGACCTCATGGAGCGGGTCGGCCTCAACCCGGAGCACTACAACCGCTATCCGAACGAGTTCTCGGGCGGCCAGCGCCAGCGCATCGGCATCGCGCGCGCCATCGCGCTGCGGCCGAAGTTCATCGTCTGCGATGAGCCGGTGTCGGCCCTCGACGTGTCGATCCAGGCGCAGATCCTGAACCTGCTGCGCGACCTCCAGGAGGACTTCGGGGTCGCATACCTGTTCGTCGCCCACGACCTCGCGGTCGTCCGCCAGATCTCCCATCGCGTCGCCGTCATGTACCTCGGCAAGATCATGGAGATGGCGCCGAGGAAGACCATCTACACGGGTCCACTGCACCCGTACACGCACTCGCTGCTGTCCGCGGTGCCGATTCCGGACCCGAACCAGCAGCGGAAGCGAACGCGGATCCTGCTCCAGGGCGACCTTCCGTCACCGATCGACCCCCCGAGCGGCTGCGTCTTCCGGACCCGCTGCTTCCAGGCGCAGGAGAAGTGCGCGCAGGAAGTGCCGCCGCTCGTGGAGCTGCAGCCCGGTCATTTTGTCGCCTGCCACTTCCCGGTGGCGGCCAAGGACATCCCGGGCCGGGTCGACGTCGGCGCGGACGGCGTGACCGACGTCTCGAGCGATGGTCTTGACGGCGCGGATCGGCCGAAGGTCGGCGCCGCGATCGGCGGGGACCGTGGCGCCATCGGCGGCGGACCGGACGACGCGGACGTCCTCCCGCACTAGACTCGGGGCGTCGTGACGACGCTTCGCATCGCGCTCGCCCAGGTCGCACCGACGCTCGGTGATCTCGAAGCCAACCTCGCGCGCCACCACGCCCTGATCCGCGACGCGCGCGCCGGTGGCGCCGGCCTCGTCGTCTTTCCGGAGCTCGGGCTCACCGGCTACCTGCTCCAGGACCTGGCCGCCGAAGTGGCGATGCGGCTGGACGATCCTCGGCTGGCGGCGCTCGCCGCGGAGACCGCCGGCGGCTGCTCCGCCGTCGTGTCGTTCGTGGAGGAGTCGGGCGACCACCGGCTGTTCATCGCGGCAGCGCTGCTCGAGGACGGCGAGATCCGGCACGTCCACCGCAAGGTCTACCTGCCCACCTACGGCCAGTTCGACGAGCGGCGATTCTTTGCACCCGGCGACACGGTCCGTGCGACGCCCTCGCGGCTCGGCGTCGGCGTCGGGATCGCGGTGTGCGAGGACTTCTGGCATCTCCAGACGGCGCAGCTGCTCGCGCTGGACGGCGCGCAGATCCTGATCAACGTCTCCTCGTCGCCCGGGCGTGACCTGGCCGCGTCGAACGAGGTGGGGCTCGGAACGGCGACCTCGTGGCGCACGCTCATGCGGGCGTATGCCCAGCTCACGACGTCCTATGTCGTGTTCGTGAACCGGGTCGGCGTCGACGAGTCGATGACGTTCTGGGGCGGCTCCGAGGTGATCGCGCCATCCGGTGCGCCGATCTTCTCGGCGCCTTTCTTCGACGACGACCTGTACCTCGTGGACATCCGGCTGCAGGACATCCGGCGGGAGCGCATCGCGCTGCCGCTGCTGCGCGATGAGCGGCTGGAGCTCCAGGCGCGCGAGCTCGGCCGGATCGTCGCCGAGCGAGCCGGGCTGGCGTCGGACTCGACCGCCGACGCCGGGGCTGCACCCGGCCTCGACGTCGCGCCAAGGGCGGCCGAGCCGATCAAGCTGCGATCCCGCCGGCGCCGCGCCGCGGCCTCGTGAGCGCGGGTCGATGAGCGCCGTGCAGCCCGTCCCCGTGGACGACGGCGGGCGACCCCTGTTCGAGCTGCCGGACGAGCTCGCGATCGACACCGACGTCGCGCGCCGTGTGATCGCGGGGTTCATCCGCGGCCAGCTCGCCCAGGCCGGCTTCGAGCGGCTCGTGCTGGGCCTGTCCGGCGGCATCGATTCGGCGCTCGTCGCGTATCTCGTCGCCGAGGCGATCGGCGCCGACAAGCTCCTGGCGGTCATGCTGCCGTACCGCACGTCGTCGGCTGCGTCGACCGGCGACGCGGAGACGATCGTCGCCGACCTCAGCTGCCCGAGCGACCTCGTCGAGATCACGCCGATGGTCGATGCGTACTTCGGGTCGGGCTCGGCCGGCGTCGCCGACGCGTCGGCGCTGCGGCGCGGGAACTTCATGGCGCGGATGCGCATGTCCGTGCTCTACGACCGATCCGTCTCGTTCGGCGGGCTGGTGGTGGGCACCGGGAACAAGACGGAATCGCTCATCGGCTACACGACGATCTACGGCGACAACGCATGCGCCTTCAACCCGATCGGTGACCTGTACAAGAGTCAGGTCCGCCAGCTCGCCGCGGCGGTCGGCGTACCGCGCGCGGTCATCGCCAAGGCACCGAGCGCGGACCTGTGGCCGAACCAGACCGACGAAGGCGAAGGCGAGTTCAGCTATCCGCTGCTCGATCGCATCCTGTTCTGGCGGGTGGACCGGCGACGCTCGACCGACGAGCTGGTGGAGATGGGGTTCGAACGGGCGCTCGTGGATCGGGTCGATCGCATGATCGCCACGTCCGAGTTCAAGCGCCAGGTTCCGCCGATCGCGAAGCTCGGGCCGCGAACCGCCGGCGTCGACTACCTGTACCCGCGGCGGCGCCCGGGCTCCGCACGCTCCTGACGCCCGATCGCGTTGCGGGCGTGACGACCGACACGGCTGCGCCCGGCGGGACGCTGTACGTCGTCGCCACCCCGATCGGCAATCTCGGCGACGTGACGCTCCGGGCGCTCGAGGTGCTCAAGGCGGTGCCGCTCGTCGCGGCCGAGGACACCCGGATCACGCGGCGCCTGTTCGCGCGCTACGAGATCGCGACCCGGCTGGTCAGCTTCCACGCTCGGAGCGGTGCGGGACGCCTCGCAGAGCTGCTGGGGCACCTGCGCGATGGCCGGGACCTTGCCCTCGTGACCGATGCCGGCACCCCGATCGTCAGCGATCCCGGCGAGGATCTCGTCAGCGCGTGGGCCGCCGAGGGCGGCGCGGTCGTCGCGATCCCGGGCGCGTCCGCGGTGCTCGCAGCGGTGGCGTCGAGCGGCATTGCCGGTGCGCGCTGGGGCTTCGAAGGGTTCCTGCCCCGAGGCGGACGGGAGCGAAAGGAGCGGCTGGCGCGAATCGCCGCGGACGATCGCTCGACGCTCATCTTCGAGGCGCCGACGCGGCTCGGCTCGACGTTGCGAGATCTTGCGGCGGCCTGCGGGGGCGATCGGCGCGCCGCGGTGTGCCGCGAGCTCACGAAGCTGCACGAGCAGGTCGCGCGGGGCAGCCTCGCCGAGCTGGCGAACCGCGCCGGCACGGACATCCCGGAACGCGGCGAGATCGTGATCGTGATCGCCGGGGGCGCAGATCCGGTGGGGAATGGGAACGATGATGTGGAGGCACGGCTGGCCGCCGCGCGAGCGCACGTCGACGAGCTCGTCGCGAACGGCACCGCGCGATCCGAGGCGGCCCGGCGCGTTGCCGTGGAGACCGGCCTCCCGCGACGCGACCTCTACGCCGGGGCGGCAGACCGGTAAGCAGCGTGCCCGGGCGATCCCGAGGGGAGGGATCGAAATCGCCCGGGCGCTGCGCAGGGAAGTCAGGTCAGGCGGCGAGCGCCTCCGCGATCGGCTCGTCGGCCGCGATGGACGGCGTCTCGTCGCCATCGGCCTCGGCCGCCTCCGAAGCGAGACCGTCCGCGGCAATGCCCGCGGCCTCGATCGCATCGGCGGACGTTTCGGCGGCGTAGTCCTTCTTCTTGCGGCCGGACAGCATCTCGACGCTCGTCGCGACGATCTCGGTCTTCCAGTGGCGCAGCCCCTTCTCGTCGTCCCAGGTCCGCGTCTGGATGCGGCCCTCGATCGAGACCTGCTGGCCCTTGCCGAGGTACCGCCCGCAGACCTCCGCGAGCCGGTCCCACGTGACGACGTTGTGGAACTCCGGGCGTTCCTTGCCGTTGCCGGCGTACTCCGTGGTCGCGACGCTGAACTGGGTGACGTGCTTGCCGCTTGCGAGCGCGCGCATCTCGGGGTCGCGCGTGAGGCGGCCGGTGAGGAGGACCTTGTTCACGATCCAACACTCCTTGATTCGATCAGCCGACGGGTCACGGGCCGATCCTGCGTGCGGCGGGGTGTGCACGGCGATGGCGGCACGGTAGCGAGGGCCGCTCATCCCGCGGTCACCCGGGACTTACGCGCGGATCGACGGCGCCCCACCGCTCCTCGCCGCTGCAAGGAATCTGCAACCGGGTACGTTCGTCCCGGGTCGGTGCGCGGATGCCTCGGACCATCGACCCTGGCCGGGCGGGACGTACCGCCCATTGCCTGCCGTTCGGCCCTGGGCATATGGTTCAGATGCGCCGAACGCGGCAAACCGGGGGCACTCGGGGCGTCGGCCACGGACCATCGAACGGACGCCGGAGCGGGCGAAGGGACCGCATCGGAGATCCCGGGCGGAGGTCACGGGTCGAGCAACCATGAGTGATCGGCCTCGAGCCGGAACGCGTTTGGCCGGACTCATCGCTCGATGATCTGGCGGCACAACATCATCAGCGCTCCATCGATCGCCTCCCGACCTGACGGGGGGCGATCGCCACGTCCGGGGCGTCGCGTCGCCGCCGGACCCGTCGGCCCTGCTATCCTCGCCCTCGTTCCCGGGCCGCGTCGAGGCGGACCGGACAGGGGAGGTCCTGCGATCGCGCGATCAGGGCGCGTCGTTCGTCCCGAGAGGCGGCCGACGCACCGGCAGACCAATCGCTACCGCGCCGGTGGCGACCCGCGGGAGATTTGCAACCACCAGACCCCGAGCCGTGAGGCCGGGGGTCTTTCATGTTCGGGGGCCCGCTGATGCCGGCATCGATCGTCGTCGGGCTGCAGTGGGGCGACGAGGGCAAGGGCAAGACCACGGACTTCCTGGCCGAGCAGGTCGCGATGGTCGTTCGCTACCAGGGCGGTGACAACGCCGGCCACACCGTCGTCAAGGGCGACGAGGTCCTGAAGCTCCACCTGGTGCCGTCGGGCGTGCTGTATCCCCACATCACGTCGGTGATCGGCAACGGCGTGGTCGTGAATCCGCAGACGCTCATCGATGAGCTCGACATGCTCACAAGCCGCGGCATCGACGTCTCGCGCGTCCGGGTCAGCCGCGCCGCCCACGTGATCATGCCGTACCACGTGGCCCTCGACCGGGCCAACGAGGCCCGCCTCGAAGGTGCGAAGGTGGGCACGACCGGGCGGGGGATCGGCCCGACCTACGGCGACCGGGCCTGGCGCGTGGGCCTCCGCATGGGCGACCTGCTCGACCGCGAGGTCCTGCGATCTCGCCTCGAACAGCTCCTGCCCGACAAGAACCTGCTGCTGCAGTCGATGGGCGCTGCGCCGTTCGCGGTCCAGGAGCTCGTCGACCGGGCGGCGGCCTGGGGCGAGCGACTGGCGCCGCACCTCGACGACACGACCTGGCTCGTCCAGGGGGCGCTGGCGCGCGGCGAGCACGTCCTGCTCGAAGGCGCACAGGGCACGCTCCTGGACCTGGACCACGGGTCCTATCCGTTCGTCACGTCGTCCAACGCCGTCGCGGGTGGGGCGACGACCGGTGGCGGGATCGGGCCGCTCCAGGTCGACGAGGTCATGGGAGTCATGAAGGCCTACGCCACGCGGGTGGGCTCCGGCCCGTTCCCGACGGAGCTCCTCGACGAGGTCGGGGAGGGGATCCGCGAGCGCGGCCACGAAGTGGGCACGACCACCGGCCGCCCGCGACGCGTCGGCTGGTTCGATGCCGTGCCGATCCGCTACGCGGTCGCCGTGAACTCGGTGAGCAGCATCATGCTCAACAAGATCGACATCCTGTCCGGGCTGGAGCGGATCCCGCTGTGCGTCGCGTACGACATCGACGGCGAGCGGGTGGACCGCTGGCCCTCCTCGGCCGCGGAGCTGGCGCGCGCGACGCCGGTGTACGAGTGGTTCGACGGCTGGCAGGAGCCGATCCACGACGTCCGATCGCTCGGCGACCTGCCCGAGGCGGCGCGTCGGTACGTGACCGCCCTCGAGGAGACCGCCGGGGTCCCGATCGTGCTCGTGTCGGTCGGCCCGGAGCGAACGCAGACGATCGAACGCGCGTGGCGGCCGATGCGCCGGCGCATGGCCTCCGGGCTGGTCTGAGACGAGCCGGGTGAGCACCGCACCGACCATCACGCTGATCGTGGGCTCGGGAGCACGCGAGCACGCGCTCGCTTGGAAGCTGGCCAGCGAACCCGGAATGAACGAGGTCGTGGTAGCGCCGGGCTCCGCGGCGATCGCGGCCGAGCCGCGCGTGCGCTGCCTGCCGTCTGTCGACCCGCTGGACCCGGCCTCCGTCGTCGCTGCGGCCCGCGAGGTCGCGGCGGAGCTGGTGGTGATCGGGCCGGAGGCCCCGCTCGCGGCCGGCGTGACGGACGCGCTCCTGGATGCCGGGTTCCGCGTGTTCGGCCCGACGCGGGCGGCGGCCCGGATCGAGTCGTCGAAGTCCTTCTGCCACGAGGTCGCCGAGGGCGCCGGCGTGCGGATGGCGCGGGCTCGATCCTTCGAGGCATCGGAGGAAACGGCTGCGCGCGCGTTCGTGCGCGAGGTGGGCGCGAGTGGTGCGGGCGTCGGGCTCAAGCAGGACGGGCTCGCGGCTGGCAAGGGCGTGGCCGTCTACGACGAGGTCGAGGTCGCGGTCGACCACGTCGCCGCGTACCTCGAGGGCCGCGGTCCGGGGCCGGTGCTCGTCGTCGAGGAACGGCTCCACGGTCGAGAGGCGAGCGTCATCGCGATCTGTGACGGCAGGGACGCGGTCGCGCTCCCGGCGTCACGGGACTACAAGCGGCTGTGCGACGGCGACGCGGGCCCGAACACGGGTGGCATGGGCGCCTATTCGCCGCTGCCGGACCTCCCCGACGATGCGGTCGAGGACATCCTCCGGACCGTCCACCGCCCGATCCTGCGCGAGCTCGCCGAGCGTGGCACGCCGTTCATCGGCTTCCTGTACGCGGGACTGATGCTCACCGAGGACGGCCCGGTCCTGCTCGAGTGCAATGCCCGGCTCGGGGATCCCGAGACGCAGGTGATCATGCCGCGCCTCGCCAGCGCCCTGGGGCCGGTGCTGGCTGCTGCCGCGCAGCGCCGGCTCGGCAGCGATCGCCGGCTGCCCGTGTTCCCGAACGCCGCGGTTGGCATCGTCCTCGCCGCCGAGGGCTACCCCAACACCCCGAAGCGCGGCGCGGCGATCGACGGCCTCCAGGCAGCAGCCGACGAGGGTGCCGTCGTCTTCCACGCCGGAACGATCGCCCGGCCAGGCGGTGGCTACGGAACCAACGGCGGGCGGGTGCTCACGGTGGTGGGCGGCTGGACGGACCTCGCCGGCGCCCGCGAGGCGGCGGAGCGCGCCGCGGAGTGCATCTCGTGGGACGGCATGCAGCGCCGCCACGACATCGCCGCATCGCTGCCGCCGGCGCCGGCCGCCGAGTTGG
>DATAIB010000324.1:0-6252 GCA_036262855.1 Candidatus Limnocylindrales bacterium | reverse complement strand
CTGGGTCCGGTCGTTGACGGCCAACTTCCGGAGGATCGAGCTCATGTGGTTCTTGACGGTCTGCTCGGAGATCGACAGGGCGTAGGCGACCTGCTTGTTGGTCATGCCCTGGGCGATGTTGTCGAGGATCTCCACCTCTCGCGGTGAGAGGGGAGCGAAGATCGGCTGGGCCTCCTGGCCGTAGACGGCCAGCTCGCGGAACTCCTTGAGGACGCGCGAGGCGACGGCCGGCTTCGAGAAGACCTTGTCGTTGATGAGGAACTCGCCCTGGCTGACCCGCCGGATGACGTGGATCAGGTCTTCCGGGGTGATGTCCTTGATCACGAACGCGGCAGCGCCCGCCTTGATCGAGGCGAACAGCGACTCCTCGTCCTCGTCCTGGGCCATCACGACCACGGCCACGGCCGGGAACTCGCGCCGGATCCGCTGGGTGGTCTCGAGGCCGCCGGGCGCGGGCAGGCTGAGGTCCATGAGCACGATGCTCGGGGAGACCATGCCGGTCATCTCGATCGCGGATCGACCGTCGGCCGCTTCGCCGACGACATCGAACTCGCGCTCCTTGCCCAGCACGTTGGAGATGCCACCACGGAACAGGGCGTGATCGTCGACGATCAGGATCCTGATCCGGTCGGCCGCGATGCCCCCGCGACGGCGCTCGCCGCCTTCACTCTCGGCTGTCATCAAACCTCCCCTTCCGGAATCGGCATTCCCATGGCCCCAGGTGGGATGGTCATTCGCACGGCCGTCCCGAGGTTCGGGCTGGATCGTACTTCGAATCGTGCACCAATCAGCTCCGCGCGTTCGCGCATGAACTGCAGGCCGAAATGCCGGCGCCCGCTCACGGGTGCCACATCCGCATCGAAACCCTTGCCATCATCGCGCACTTCGACCGCCCAGGCGTTGTTGTCCTTCGACATCCTGACCCGGATGCTGGATGCCTGGGCGTGCTTCCGGGCGTTCTGGAGCGCTTCCTGGATCACCCGCAGCGCGACCACCTCGACCGTCTCCGGGAGGTTGTCGATGTCGTCCGCGAGCTCGACCGCCACCGGGATGTTGAGTGCCAGCTCGGTCTGGTTCGCCGCTTCCCTGATCGCCCCGCTCAAGCCGAGGTCGGCGAGCAGGGGCGGTCGCAGCTGGCTCAGGTAGGCCCGGACGCCCCGGAGCTCCCTCGTGAGCACGTCGCGCAGCTGCTGGAGCTCTGCCCTCGCCAGCTGCTCGTCGCGGTCCAGCAGGCGCTGGACGACCTCGACCTGGAAGATCGCGTTGCTGAGTGCCTGGGCGGGACCGTCGTGGACCTCCCTGGCGAGTCGCGTTCGTTCCTGCTCCTGGGCTTCCACGATGCGCATCTGGGCGTCCGCCGCCGACGGCGGGCCGGATGGATCGCTGACGAGCGACGAGTCCTCGCGAGCCAGGAAGAGCCACGCGTTCTCGAGGGACTTCGCTGCGAGGTCGATGCGGTTGAGGACGCCACGCTCCTGGCCCACATCGTGGCCGGTCACCGCGGCTCCGTTGCTGCCCTTGGCGCCGTTCGCGCCCTGTGCGCCCTTGCCGGCGGCCGTTCGAGCCGCGAGCGGCCCGGGTGCGGCGGTCGGCCAGGCACGCATCGCCTCGAGCTGCTCGACGCGCTCGTTGTACGCCGCGCGGTAGCGCTCGCGGACGTCGCGGAGGGAGTTGGCGCCGTCGGAGATCGCGGCCTGCGCCTCGGCCAGGAGGGCGGCAAGCGGGTCGTCGCTGTTCGACGCCGTCGGTCCCACCGGGGGCGCCGCGGGCGCGATGACCGTCAGCTCGGGATCCTGCGGGTGGCCGGCGCGGCCGCCGGGAGCTCGGCCGTTCGTGGCGGTCCCGTTCGTGGGCGCGCGGTTCGCAGGCGCCTTGCGCCGGCCCGGCGTCGGCTGCTTTGCGGTCCCCGAGGTCGCCAGGCGCGCACGCAGCGGCCGGCGACCTGCCTCGCTCGTCATCGCCCCGAGTCTAGGCAGGCAGTCATGGGACCGGGTGTAGGCAAATGGTCCCGAACCACCCCGGACCACCCTCCGGTGAGCGCTCGTGCCGGGGCGCCCGGAGGCCCTGTCCGTCAGCCCCGAGGCCGGGCTACTCGGAGGCGAGCGCTGCCAGCACGCCGCCGTCCGCGACCAGCGCCTGGCCGGTGATGAACGATGCGCGATCGTTGTCGGCGAGGAACAGGACCGCGCTCGCGATCTCCTCGGGCTGCCCGATCCGCCGGAGCGGCGTCCGGCGGGCGAGCTCGGCCAGCGGATCATCGGTGCCTCGGTCCGCGCCCCGGTCGACCGCGTCGTTGCGCAGCATCGGCGTATCGACGGCGCCGGGCACCACGGCGTTGACGCGCACGCAGTGCGGGCCGAGCTCCAGCGCGGCGGACCGCGTCAGCGCGAGCAGGGCGCCCTTGCTGGCTGCATACGCAGCGAGGCCCGGCGACGTCGCGAGTGCGTGCACGGAGCTGACGTTGACGATGGCGCCGCCGCCGCTTCGCAGGTACGGCGCGGCCTCGCGGATCGCCACGAACGGCGCAGCAGCATTCGTCGCGAGGACGGCCGACCAGTCGTCGTCCGTCGTGTCGGCGAGCGGCTTCGCGATCTGGAGCGCGGCGTTGTTCACCAGCGCATCCATGCGTCCCAGGTCCGCAAAGAGCGCGCGCAGGCGATCCGTGGCGCTGCGCAGGCCAAGGTCGATGCGCTCGTACCGCGTGGCGACGAGCCCGGCCGGCCGCTCCACCCGGTCGATCCCGACGACGTCCCAGCCGGCGGCGGTGAACTCCACGGCACACGCGCTGCCGATCCCGCCGGCGACCCCGGTGATGACAGCGAGGCGGGTCACCCCCGCCTGGGTCACCCCCGCCTGGCTCACCCCGGCACCTGGTCGAGGACTGCGAGGAGGTTCTCGATCGCGAGGCGGTTGACCCTGCTGACGGCCTCCGCCGTGTTCGATGCGTTGTGCGACCCGAGGATGACGTTGGGGAACCCACGCAACGGGCTGTCGGACGGCAGCGGCTCGTCCTCGAAGACGTCCAGGGCGGCGCCGCCGACCTGCCCGGATTCGAGCGCGGCAATGAGCTGCGGCTCGTCGATGACGGGGCCGCGCGCTGTATTCACGACGAGTGCGCCGCGCGGCATCCGCGCAAGCCGCTCGCCGGTCACGAGGTGGCGGGTGTCCGGCGTGAGCGGGCAGTGCAGTGAGAGCACGTCGGCCCGTTCGAACAGGGCGTCGAGACCGACGATCTCCACCCCCAGCTCCACCGCGGCGGCTTCCGACGCCGGCATCGGGTCGCTGCCGATGACGTGCATGCCCATGGCGATGCCCCGACGCGCCGCCGCGCGCCCGATCGATCCGAGGCCCACGATCGCCAGCGTCTTCCCCGCCAGGGACCGGCCCTGCGGCTTCGGCCAGCCGCCGGCGCGCACGCCAGCGTCGATCACGTGGAGGTGGCGGGCGAGCATGATCAGATAGCCGATCGCCATGTCCGCCACCTCGTCGGCGAAGACCGCCGGCGTGTTGCGCACCTCGATGCCGAGCTCGCGCGCGGCGACGAGATCGACGTTGTCGATGCCGACGCCCCAGCGCGAGATGACGCGCAGCCGCGGCACGGCCGTGGTGAGCAGCGCGCGGTCGAGCGGCTCGTCGCCGGCGATGATCCCGTCGCACTGCGGCAGGAGGCGTTCGAGGTCCGCCCGGGCGACGTGCTGGGTGACCGGCGGGATCTCGACCGCGATGCCGCGATCGGTGAGGCTCGTGAGCCATTCGTCGCGCGTCCGCTGCATCGGCGGGCAGGTGACGATCACGCGCAGATCAGCCACGGGCCATGGAACCCAGCATCAGCGCCTCGACCAGGCGGAAGTCCTGCTCCTCATCGATGTCGGCGGCCTCGTCGCGGTCCACCTCGAAGAGGAGCGGGTTCGACCCGATCCGCGTGCCGCGCTGCTCGAGCAGCTCCCGCGTGAACAGGTACGCACACGAGTTCTCGAAGTAGACGGGCGGCAGGTCCTGCGTCCGCAGGAGCACCGCGGGATCGTGGTTCAGCGGCGTGTGCTCGTGCGACCACAGCCGGCCCTGGATCCGGGTGACGGTGAACATCGAGTCGTGCTCCGGGCTGGCGAGGAACTCGCGGATCGCGCGCTGGATCGTTTCCGGCTTGAGGAGCGGGTTGGTGCTGTGGGTCTGCAGGTACAGGTCCGCGGGCACCTGCCGGACGTCGTTCAGGAGCACGTCGTTCATCGGGATGTTGCCGTCGCGGAGGTGCTCGGGGCGGTCCAGGACGAGGACGTTCGGGAACGCCGTGGCGGCATCCGCCTTGACCGTGGGGCTGTCCGTGTCGATCACGACCTGGTCGATCTCGGGCACGGCGAGGAGCGTCTCCACGATGTAGCGATAGAGGGGCTTGCCGGCCATGAGCCGGTAGTTCTTGCCCGGCACCCGCTCGCTGTCGTGGCGCATCGGCACGAAGGCCGCGATCCGATTCGTCATGGCGCCACTGTGCCCGATTCGATGAGCAGCGCGCGCGCCGGGGCCGCCTCCGTTCCGACCAGCCGGATCGGCGCCGCGACGAGCGTGTACCGGCCGGGTGCGGCGTCCGCGAGGTTGAGGCCTTCGAGGATGGCGATTCCGGCGCGCATCAGCGTTCGATGCGTCTCGCCGTCGTCCTCCCAGGTCTGGATCGAGAGGTGATCGATCCCCACGAGCACGATCCCGCGCTCCGCGATCCAGCGCGCCGCGTCCGGGGTCAGCGAGACGTAGACCGGGTCGAAGGGACCCCATCCGGCCGCCCACCGCGCCGAGTTCGCGGTCTTCACGAGGAGGCGGCGGCAGTCGTGGGGGACGCCCGCGGCGGCGAGCGCGGCCGCGGTCACGCGGTCGCCGGGGACCTCGACGACGTCCGCGACGCCGACGAGCTGGTCCAGGGCAAGCGATTCGATGGGCGCGCCGTCGGCGAGGAAGTGCAGCCCGGACTCGACGTGCGTACCGGTATGCACGTCCATCTCCACGACCGTGACGTTCGCCGGGTCGCCCGCTTCGATCGCCATCGCCCGCCGCGTCGCGAAGCCCTCGCTCGTCGGCCATGTCGGCAGGCCGGGCTGGATGGGCAGCGAGATGTCGATGATCCGGCCGGTCATCGGTCCTGCTCCAGGTCGCCGTAGTCGATGGGCGAGCCGATCGACTGGTCGTCCTCGACGGGCCGCCGGATGCCCCGCGGGTAGTAGAAGCGTCGCCGGAGCTCCGCAGGCACGTCGCCGCGCTGCGCGAAGCCTTCGTAGCTGCCCAGGAACTGGGCCGCGCGGAAGCGCGGGATGGACGCGAGGTTGGGCAGCAGCTGCCCGTCGCGGATCGCATGCACGTAGTCGCTCGCGACGTTGGCCGCGAACAGCCGGATCGCCTCGAACCGGCTCATGCGCTGGTCCTGGTAGATCCGCTGGTGCGCGATCGCCTCGCGGCGGTAGCGGTTGCGGGTCTGGGCGAACCGCTCGTCGTGGAGGTGGACCACCGGCGCCTCGGCGACGTAGGAGATCGCCGCGCCGCGCGCCAGCGCCTTGGTCGCCCAGTCCAGGTCCTCCAGGCCGGTCAGCTCCTCGTCGTATGGCACCTGCTCCCACTCGGCCCGCCGGATCGCGGCGTTCGCGTTGTTCGAGAACGGGTGGGTCTGGCGGGCGTGCGATTCGGCCGGGAACCACGTGGCCAGGATCTGCCGCTCCGAGTACGGCGTGGTCGGCCCGCCGACCTGCCGCCCGTACGCGATCGCCACCTCGGGGGCGGCGAACGGCGCCGTGAGGTGCTCCAGCCACGTGTCGTACACCGGGTAGACGTGGGCGCTCGCCAGGACGACGACCTCGCCCGTCGCGGCGGCGATCCCGCGGTTCAGCGACCGGCCGAACGAGAACTCCGCCGGGTCGATCGCGTGGACCTCGACCGGATGGCGGCGCGCGATCTCGAGCGTCCGGTCGGTCGAGCCGGAATCGACGATGACGATCTGGGCCGGCTTGACCGTCTGCGCTGCGATGCCCTCCAGACGGCGGCCGATCATCCGCTCCTCGTTGAAGCAGCGGATGACGATCGAGATCGACGGCGAGGTCACGACCGAGTCCGCCTGATGAGGAGGCGGGCGGCGCGGACGACCGACGGCAGGCCGGGAATCCGTCGGAGCACGCGGCGGACGCGGCCGCGTGCGCCCGGCCGAGCGGGCGGGCGTGCCGGCCGTTGCCACCGGGCCGGGAGTCGCGTGCCCGCGCCGCGCGTCATGCCTGCCTG
>DATAIB010000323.1:0-3028 GCA_036262855.1 Candidatus Limnocylindrales bacterium | reverse complement strand
TACGCGCGCGGCAGGCTCGGCGAGGTCCACTCCTCGTCGAACTTGACGTGGGCCTGCGCCTTCGGGCCGGGGATGTCGGTGATCAGGTCCGGCAGCGGTCGATCGGCGATGTTCATGGACGCGCGGTCGGACATGGTCTGGGCCACCGGACACCTCGGGAAGCTTGGGTTATGCAGAGTGGAAGATCGGTATGCAGTCTACCAGCCCGATCGGGGCGCGAGGTCAGCCCGGGAACCGCGGATCGATCCCCGTGACCGTGAAGCTGTCCACCACGAACTGGGCGTCGCAGTGCGCCGTCGCGACCGACTTCGCAATCGGTGTGGGCGTCCCGGATTCGTCGACCGGCGCGATCACGCAGGACGAGGCGTGCGCGTCGTTGAAGTGCCCGGTCACCTTGAGGATCGAGCCATCAGCCGGCGCCTTCGGTCCATCGGACGGGAAGTGCACCGCGAACGGCCCGATGCGCTCGGAGGGATCGATCGACAGGAAGCTGTAGCCAAGCGGATCGGCCAGCCACGCCGGCGTGAAGGTGCCGGGATTCAGGCCGCCGCAGCCGCCACAGCCGTACGTGCCCGTCAGCTCGATCGACGTGGTCCCGAAGCAGCCCACGACCTCCGAGCTGAGCATGGCCTGCAGGTTCTGGAGGTCGTTGGTCGACGGGCACCGCGGGGCGACAGGGAGCAGGAACGGGTTCGCCTCCGAGCCCGTGGCCAGCCAGCCCGACAGCACGCCGTCGTAGCCACCGTTGACGACCGGATCGGGGAGGTCGGGCAGGACGCCCGGGTGCGCGAGCACCAGCTGGTAGCCGAAGTACCACGTGTAGCCGTTCGCCTTGACCGGCCAGTCGCTCATCAGGAACAGCGCGCCCTTCGGCGCCTTCCCCAGCTTGGCTCCTGTCGTCGACGGCTTCGCGCGGACGTTGAGATCCGAGACCAGCACCTTCATCACGAACTGGTTGGCGTACTGGACCTCGGCCGGGTATGCGATCTCGGGGCCGACCGTCGGCCCCGGCTCGGTGGGGCTTGGCGTCGGCGAGGTTGGTGACGGGCCGAGCGTTGGCAGGGGCGTCACGTCGGGCGCCGTCGCAATCGGCGCGAGGGTGGCGGCGGCGGTTGTTGCTTCGGGCGTGCCGGTTGCGGCGGGGCCAGCGCAGGCCCCAACGACGAGCACGAGGCTCGCGACGACCAGCACACGTCCGCCGAAGGTTCGCATTGCGATGTGCCTCATGACCCGATTCCCTCGAATCGCTGCGTTGGACGAACCCCTCGGCGCCGCTGTGGTCACGCGAGTGTGAACTCCCAGCCTGGCTGCCACGCGAAGGGCGCGGCGATCGCTGCGGCCAGCGTGACACCCAGGAGCAAGTGCTGGAGCGCCCACCGGTTGGCGGAATGGGCAACCAGCAGGATCCGCTCGCCGTCGTGGGCGGCGCGGAGGTCGTCGAGCAGCGACCGCGTTCGAAGGACGACGTCCACGTAGCTTTCGCCGCCCGGCCACGGATCCGACACGTGCGCCAGCCGTTCGATGTCGAGGCGCGCGACCGGCGCGCCATTGAGCTCTCCGTAGTTGCACTCCCGAAGCCGCGGATCGACAACGACCGGGATCGACGAGCCCTTGAACGCGATCTCCACCGTTTCGAGCGCGCGTCGCAGGTCGGAGACGTAGACCGCATCGACGCCGGTGTCGCGCCGTCGCTCGCCGAGCTCCCGCGCCGCCGCTCGCCCGGCTTCCGACAGCTCACCGGGCAGCCAGCCCGTGGCGATCCCCGCTTCGTTGTCCGTCGTGATCGAATGCGTCTCGTAGACGAGCCGAACGCTCATTCCAGCGGGTTCGGCGGCGGCGTCGGCAGCACCTCGATCCCGTCCACGACGAAGTGTCGGCGGCACATCTCCACGGTCTCGGCATGCGGCAGCTGGACGCCGTCCAGGGTGACGCGGCACGTTGCCGCGCGCGGGTCGTTGAAGTGGCCGGTCACGCGGATCAGGGTCCCCTGCTCGGGCGTCAGCATCGGCGGTGCGATGTAGAGCGGCAGGTTCCGCGGGCCCTGGTTGCCCACCAGGCTGCCCGCCGAATCGCCGGCCAGCCATGGCGGCTCATACACGCCGTCGTCAAACCCGCACGGGCCGCAGCCCGAGATGCCTTCCAGCGTCAGTGAGTTCGAATTGAAGCAGGCGAGACGCTCGAAGCCGTACATGGCGGTGACGGATTCGAAGTCTGCGACCGCCGGGCAGCGCGGCGCGAGTGAATCGACATCCGGGGCGGATCCGTCGCCGGCAAGGATCCAGCCCTGTGTCGCGAACTCGGGCTCGGGCAGGACTGCGGGCAGGTCCGGCAATCGGCCGCGAACCGGTGAGCTCAGCGCGATGACGTACAGCCATGTTCTGCCCCTGGCGTCGGTCATCTGGTAGTCCACCACCTGCACGAGGTCGCCGCCCTTGACGAGGCCGCTGTGGTCGGAGGTTTCATCCGGCTCGGCATATGCGGTCAGGCGGCCTGCCTTGACGGCGAGCACGTCCCCGGGGAACCACCTGGGGCGCCGACCGTCGTCCGCGGGCGCAACGGTGGCCTTCGCCGGCACGGACGGCGTGAAGCCCGTCGCTGCCGGCGCAGACGGCCCGGTCGAGCTGCATGCGGCGATGACGAGAGCGCACGCGACGGCCGCGATCCCCGATCGAACGGTTGGTCGACCCAGCAAGCGCGGGCTCTCCCGTTCGCCTAGTCGACGACCGTGTGGCTCTGCTCCCGCAGGAACTGCGCGACGTAGTAGCGCGACAGGCCGGACTTGCCGGTGGAGCCGGAGCCCTTCCAGCCGCCGAACGCCTGCACGCCTGGCCACGCGCCGGTCGTCGCGCCTGCGCGCCGGTTCACGTACACGGTGCCCGCCTGGATCTCGTCGAGGAACTTCGCGACCTCGGCCTGGTCCTCGCTGTACACGCCGGCCGTGAGCCCGTATGTCGATTCGTTGGCGAACCGGAGGGCCTCGTCGAGGGAGTCGACGGGCTGAACCGCGGTGAACGGCGCGAAGAGCTCG
>DATAIB010000322.1:0-3894 GCA_036262855.1 Candidatus Limnocylindrales bacterium | reverse complement strand
GTCCCGCAGCGCGTTCGCACCGTCGTCGTCTCGGCGCAGCACGATCCGGACGTCGATGTCGATCGGCTCCAGGACGATCTCGAGGAGGCCGTGATCATGGCCTCGATCCCCGCCGAGTACCGCACGACCGCTCCCGTGATGCACGTGAACCCCACCGGCCGCTTCGTCGTCGGTGGCCCGATGGGCGACGCGGGCGTGACGGGTCGCAAGATCATCGTCGACTCGTACGGGGGCATGGCGCGCCACGGCGGCGGTGCGTTCTCCGGCAAGGACCCCACGAAGGTCGACCGTTCGGGCGCCTACGCGGCCCGCTGGGTCGCCAAGAACGTGGTCGCGGCGGGGCTCGCGGACCGCTTCGAGCTCGAGATCGCGTACGCGATCGGGATCGCGCGGCCGCTGTCGATGTCGATCGAGACGTTCGGGACCGGCAAGCTGGACGACGAGCGGATCCTCGACCTCATCCGCGCGCACTTCGACCTGCGCCCCGCATCGATCATTCGCGACCTCGACCTGCGCCGCCCGATCTACAAGCAGACCGCCGCGTACGGCCACTTCGGCCGGCTGGACCTCGACTTGCCCTGGGAGCGCACGGACAAGGCCGCGGCGCTCGCGGCCGACGCAGGCATCCGGGTGCCGGAGGCAGTTCCCGCCGCCTGAGCGGCGAGGATTCCCCCGATGTACGCGGTGATCATGGCCGGCGGCGGCGGTACGCGCCTTTGGCCCGTCAGTCGGTCCGAGACCCCGAAGCCGTTCCTGCCCCTGATCGACGACCGGTCGCTGCTGCGCCGCACGTTCGATCGGATCGTGGGCCATCCCGAGCTGGGGTTGAAGCCGGACGACGTGGCGGTCGTGACCGAGCGCCGGTACGGCCCGATGGTTCGCCAGCAGCTGCCGGGCTGCCGGGTGATCGCCGAGCCGGTCGGCCGCAACACCGCCGCCGCGATTGCGCTCGCCACGCTGCTGTTCGAGCGTGATCCGGCCGAGGTCATGCTCGTCCTGCCGGCGGATGCGTGGATCGATCCGGCGCGCGAGGGCGTCTACCGCGAGGTCCTGAAGGCGGTCGCGCGGGTCGCGCGCGATGGCGCGTTCGGAGTGGATGCGCCGCTGCTCACCCTCGGCGTCCAGGCGGAGCGACCGGCGACGGAATACGGCTACCTGCGACCGGACTACGACCAGGGCGCGGTGATCGACGGCGTGCAGATGTACCCCCTGTCCGGCTTCGAGGAGAAGCCCAACCTGGAGCGCGCGAACGCGCTGTACAGCCAGCTCGGCGTCGCCTGGAACGCGGGCATCTTCCTGTGGCAGCGCCAGGCGATCCGCGCGGCGATCGACCGGTACACGGGGCTGATGACCATGATCGGCGCGGTCGTGACGAGCGAGTCCGGCCTTCGCGCTGCCTATGACCGGCTGATGCCGGTGTCCATCGACCACGCGGTGATGGAGGGCGCGGCCAAGGATCGGCGCGTGCTGATGGGCTCGATGTCGGTCGGGTGGAGCGATCTCGGCTCGTGGACCCAGCTCATCGCCGCGATCGGCGGCGTCGGCACGGGCCGCGTCGTCCCGCCGAACGAGCGGGCGCGCGCCGAGGACAACGACCTCGTCATCGAGCGCGTGAACGGAATCCTGACCGTGAGCGACGGTCCCCGCGATATCCTCGGTCCGAACCCCGTGGCCCACCTCACGGGAGCCGCAGAACGTCGCGAGCCAATCGATGCGCTCGTTGCCCGCGTCGCGGAATGGGAGGCTCGCCAGTGACGATCGCCAAGTCGCCGATCGTGTTCGGCACGGATGGCTGGCGCGCGCGGATCGCCGAGGACTTCACGTTCGAGAACGTTCGCCGCTGCGCGGATGGCGTCGCGCGGTACGTGGTCGGTCGAGGCGAGCAGGCGAAGGGCGTGGTGATCGCCTACGACCGCCGCTTCGCGTCGGAGCATTTCGCGACGCAGGCGGCCGAGGTGATCCTCGCCCACGACATTCCCGTTGCGTTCGCATCGCACGCGGTTCCCACGCAGATGTCGTCCTACGAAGTCGTCACGCGTGGCGCCGCCGCCGGTGTCGTGATCACCGCCAGCCACAACCCCTGGACGGACAACGGCTTCAAGGTGAAGTCGCCGCAGGGCTCCGCGGGCGGCCCGGACATGCTCAAGGTGATCGAGGAAGGCATCGCCGAGAACCGCGCGATCGAGCGCCGGCCGTTCGCCGACGCCGAGGCCGCCGGGCTCGTCGAGCGCTACGACCCGTACGAGGGCTACGAGCAGTACGTGCGTCGGACGGTCGACCTCGACTTCCTCAAGGCCGCCGAGATCGACGTCCTCGTCGAACCGATGTGGGGTGCCGGCGCCGGCTGGCTGTCGCGCCTGCTCGGCGGTGGCCGCATCCGGATCAACGAGATCCACCAGGAGCGCAACCCCTACTTCGGTGGCGTGAACCCGGAGCCGATCCGGCCGAACATCGATGAGGCGCTCACGAAGATCGTGCGCGACGGGCACGAGCTGGGGCTGCTGCTCGACGGCGACGCCGATCGCGCGGGCGCCGCGGACGAGCAGGGCAACTTCATCCACCAGCTCGAATTCACCGGGCTGATGATGTATTACCTCGCCGAGCACCGAGGGCTGCGCCAGCCGGTCGTCGTGTCGGTGAACAACACGTCGATGGCGGCACGGCTCGGGAAGCACTACGGGATCGACGTCCACGAGAGCCCGGTCGGCTACAAGTACATCGGCCCGATGATGATCGAGACCGGCGCGATGATGGGCGCCGAGGAATCCGGCGGCTTCGGGTTCGGGATGCACCTGCCCGAGCGCGACGGCATCTACGCCGACCTGCTCATGCTCGATCTCGTCCTGAAGGAGATGGCACGCGGCGTGTGGCCGGTGTCGAAGATGGTCGCGCAGTTCCACGAGCTTGCCGGCCCGTCGTTCTACCGGCGGGTCGACGTCCACGTTGACCGCGCCGTCTATGCGGAAACCAAGCGGCGGCTCCTGGAAGGACTCGTGGCGACTCCGCCGACCTCGCTCGCCGGCTCGCCGGTCACGCGGACGCAGGCCCTCGACACGAAGGACGGATTCAAGTTCTTCGTCGCCGACGGCTCGTGGCTCCTGATCCGCACCTCCGGCACGGAGCCGCTCGTGCGCGTGTACACGGAGGCGACGTCCGCGGAGGCCCGCGACGCGCTCGTCGGGGCAGGCGAGCAGTTGGTCCGCGGGTGAATCCCGACGCCGGCGGGGCACCTGCGAACGACACCGCTCCGGTCCCGGCGCCGGAGCACACATCGCTCCCGCGTCGGGTCGAGAAGCCCTGGGGTCACGAGATCATCTGGGCGCACGCCGAGAAGTACGTCGGCAAGCTCCTCGTCATCGAGACGGGCAAGCGCCTCTCGTTCCAGTACCACGACGTCAAGGACGAGTGGATCCACGTGCTCGAGGGCCGGCTGCTGCTGACGCTGGAGGACGACGCGGGCGTGGTGCAGGAGCGTGAGCTCGGTGCCGGCGAGGGCGCCTGGGTTCCCACGGGCCGGAAGCACCGCTACACCGCGATCGAGACGGCGACGCTGATCGAGGTTTCCACCCCGCAGCTCAACGACGTCGTGCGCCTCTCCGACGACTTCGGCCGCGAGGGCACGAACGCGCCGTAGGGTTCTCCCCGCCGTTGCTGGAGACGGGAGCTTCCGATCGACCGCCGGCCTGCTGCCGACGGCCACTTTTCGAAACCTATTCGACAACCGGGACGCCAGCTGCACCCGTCGCGGGGAAATCGACCGCGCATCCGCCTCCCGAGCCGATGGTGAGGTTGTTCCGGACCGACCCCACGCGTGACCGGCGGCGGTGGGGAGGTGCGTCGGGCGAATCGACGACGAGAGACCCCCGCGATGTCGAATAGGTCGCAAAAGCTGCT
>DATAIB010000321.1:0-1565 GCA_036262855.1 Candidatus Limnocylindrales bacterium | reverse complement strand
GCCACCGCGCGCAACGGCAACATCATCTCGGCCGCGGGCATGGCGCTCGCGATCGGCGGCACCGCGGTGCTCCTTGCCGTGAACGGCATCGCCGCGGGTGGCGTCGGCTGGCTGATCATCGTCGTCGGCATCGCCGTCGGTGGCGGGCTCGGCCTGTATACGGCGCGGACCGTGAAGATGACCGCGATGCCGCAGCTGGTCTCGCTGTTCAACGCCGTCGGCGGCGGCGCGGCGGCGCTCATCGCGATCGACGACTACATCCGCCTCGCCAACCTCCAGACGTTCGCGCCGAACGCCATCCCGCTCGAGGTGTCGATCCCGACGGTCCTCGACATCGTCATCGGCGGCATCACCTTCACCGGCTCGCTGATCGCGTCCGGCAAGCTGATGGGCGTCATCTCCGGCAAGCCCATCAAGGTGCCGGGCGGCCAGCTCACCACCCTGGTGCTCGCGCTCGTCGCGGCGGCAGCTGCCGGGTACCTGTGGCTCCCCGGCGTCATCAGCGTGCCGGTCCTGTTCGTGGTCATCGCGGCGTCGCTGATCTTCGGCGTCACGATGGTCCTGCCGATCGGCGGGGCGGACATGCCGGTCGTGATCTCGCTCCTGAACTCGTTCACCGGCACGGCGGTCGCGATGGCCGGCTTCGTGCTCGGCAACGACGTCCTGATCATCGCCGGCGCCCTGGTTGGCGCCTCGGGCGCGATCCTGACCAAGCTCATGGCCGACGCCATGAACCGCTCCGTGATGAACATCATGGTGGGCGGGTTCGGTGGCGGCGAGGGCGAGGTCGGCGCCGGTGGGCCGGAGGGCGGCACGGTCCGATCGATCGGCATGGACGACGCCGCGATCCAGCTCGCGTATGCCTCGTCCGTGATCATCGTCCCGGGCTATGGCCTTGCGGTCGCCCAGGCGCAGCACGCGGTTCGCGAGCTCGCGGAGCTCCTCGAGGCGCGCGGCGTCCAGGTCAACTACGCGATCCACCCGGTCGCGGGCCGCATGCCGGGGCACATGAACGTCCTCCTCGCCGAGGCAAACGTTCCGTACCCGCAGCTGCGCGAGATGGAAGACATCAACCCCGAGTTCGATCGGGCGGATGTCGCGCTCGTCGTCGGTGCGAACGACGTCACGAACCCCGCGGCGCGCCGCGCGGGAACGCCGGTCTCGGGCATGCCGATCCTCGACGTCGACCACGCGAAGTCGATCATCGTCATCAAGCGCTCGATGGGCCGCGGCTACGCCGGGATCGATAACGAGCTCTACGTGAACCCGAAGACGGGCATGCTCTTCGCCGACGCGAAGCAGGGCCTCGCCGATCTGGTCGCAGCGGTCTAGGCGCTCTAGCCATCCGGATCCCGGCGGCACAGGCACCGGCGCCTCGTCTGGCAGCGCACGGCTCGAATGCCTGACATCACCTGCCCGGTCTGCCACTCGGTCAATCCTTCGACGCGCACGTTCTGCTGGAAGTGCGCCTCCGACCTCCACGCGGCCGTCCCGGATCCCACCGCCCCGCCGCCCGCGCCGAAGGTCGTCGTGCCGATCCAACCGATCCTGATCGGCATCGGGGT
>DATAIB010000320.1:0-3998 GCA_036262855.1 Candidatus Limnocylindrales bacterium | reverse complement strand
GGTCGCCTCGAATGTGTCGAGGCCCTCTGAGGTCACGCCGAGCCAGCCGGGATCGCCCATGAGCGACGCTCGGGGCACGACCAGGACGAGCTCGTCGTCGCTCACGGCTTCGGGGCGGCGCCGAGCGCGGCCCGGGCAGCGGCAAGACGCGCCCGAAGCGCATCCGGCCCCTCGCCCGACTCGAGCGCGCGGATCCACGCATCGATCGCGGTCCGATACCCGCGCAGCTGGTTCGCAACCGCCTCGCGGTTCGTGGCCAGGATGCCGGCACCCATGTCCGCGTCGCCACGCGCGAGCCGCGTCATGTCGCGCCAGCCCGATGCAGCGAGGGGCGCCGCAGCGCCCCAGATGGCCGGGTCGCCGACGACCGCGTCGACGAGGGCAGCGGCTGCGACCATCGGCAGGTGGCTGATCGCCGCGACGGCTTCGTCATGTGTGTCCGCGGCCATCCGGACGGGAAGCGAACCAAGGGACACTGCAAGCGCTTCGACCAGGTCGACCCCGCCGGCAGGTGACGTCGCACCCTCGACGATGACCCAGGGCCGATCGACGAACAGGTCAGCCGTCGCCGCGCCAAAGCCCGAAGTCTCGCGGCCGGCCATCGGATGGCCGCCCACGAAGGGCACGCCTGCCTCCCCGGCGGCGGCCATCACCACCGCCTTCGTGCTCGCGACATCGGTCACGACGGCATCCGGCGCGAGCGCGGCCCATGGCGCGGTCGCGGGCCCCATGAGCCCGACGACGTCGAGCGGCGGTCCGGCGAGGACCACGAGCCCCGCATCCGAGATGGCGGCCTCGAGAACGACCGCGACCTCGTCGATGACCCCGGCGTGCAGTGCCGCCTCCGGCCCGGCGAGCGATGGCGTCCACGCCACCAGGCGCGCCCGCGAGCCCGCGGCGCGCAAACCGAGCGCGATCGAGCCGCCGATGAGCCCCAGCCCCAGGAAGCAGATTCGATCCGGGAGCTTCGCGAGCGCCGCCGAGCGATCCACGCGCGGCTAGAAGGCCTTGCCTTCGTCGCGGCGGCGGGTGGTGCGCCGGCGCTGGTGCTGGCGCCGCTCGAAGCTGCCAGGGGGCCCGGGGACGTCCGGCGGATTACGCCGGCGCTCGCCCTTGCGCCGCTGCCCGACTCGTCGCTCCGGCCAGAGCATCCCGCCGCAGCGGGGGCAGCGGCGCTCCTCGGCGAAGAGGTTGTCGAGCGTCGCCGTCGTGTACACGATCCGGCCGCAGATCCGGCACGACAGGTTGGGCATCCGGGCGAGGTTAGCAGCGGGTCGAGCGCCTCAGCCGCCGAGCTGCGTCTCGTGCAGCGGTTCGTAGCGTGCCGGCCCGCCACCGAGGATGCTCCGGAACAGCACGAAGCGATGGACCTCGAAGCGCACGTCGAGCTGCTCCGCAGCCGCCGACAGCGTCAGCGCGGCCGTCGGTCCCAGGCGGACCCCGTCGGTGCGCCCGACGGTCAGGTGCGGCGCAAACGGCCGCGTGTCGAGCACGAGCCCGCACTCCCCTGCCGCCGCGGTGAGCTGGTCGGCGAGGTTCGCGAGACGGTCTGCCCCGGCGTCCACGCCCACCCACAGGCTGCGCGGTCGGGCAAGGTTCGGGAATGCGCCGCCACCCGCGAGCCGGACTTCAAACGGCGCGGACGCCGCACCGATCGCGTCGGCTGCGGCCTCGAGCGGCGGCCGCCGGTCCTCCGGCGTCGGCCCCAGGAAACGGAGCGTCAGGTGCAGCCCATCCACACGGACCCAGCGGATCCGCGCCGTGCCGTCGCCGACGGCCGCCTGCACCTCGTCGATCAACGTGCCAACGCGGTGGCGTGCCTCGTCCGGCACCGGCACCGCGAAGAAGAGGCGGAGCATTCCGGGCTCATCGACCGGCGCGGCCCACCGATCGCGGCCTCGCCGCGGACCCCACGAACCGCGCGGGCCGCCGCTCATCGGTGCGCGGCCTGCTCCCGGTCCCACATCTCGCGGTCGTGGCGAAGGATGTCGAGAGCACCGTCGCGGTCCCGCCAGCCGCCGACCTCGACGGTCTTGTCCTCGAGCATCTTGTACGTCTCGAAGAAGTTGACGATCTCCACGAGCCGATGCGGGCGGACCTGCTCCAGCCGCTCGACGTGGGCCTGGTGCGGATCGCCCTCCGCGACGCACAGGATCTTGTAGTCGGCGCCCTTCTCGTCGCGCATGTCGAGCACGCCGATCGGGCGCGCCCAGACGTGGCAGCCGGTGAAGGTCGGCTCGTCGATCAGCAGGAGCGCGTCCGTGTGGTCGCCGTCATCGGCTCGGGTGTCCTCGATGAACCCGTATTCGAAGTTGTAGTAGACCGCGGACGAGAGCACGCGGTCGAGGCGGAAGACGCCGGTCGTCTCATCGAACTCGTACTTGTTCCGGCTCCCACGCGGGATCTCGACGACGATCTCGACGCGATCCGGGAACCCGCGCGCCTCCGCCATCGAACCCTACTTCGCCGGCGGGGCGAGGCGGCCGGCCTGCTCGCGGTCGACCATGTCGTGCTCCGCCCACCACCGGATCGTGTCCGCGAGCGTGAGCCGGAGCGGCCGGAACTCCATCCCGAGCGCAGCCCGCGTCCGCGAGGTGTCGACGTCGGCGGCGTTGTCCAGGATCCAGTCGATTGAGGTGCTGGCCGGCAAGGGGCTCAGCCGCCCACCGAACCAGTCGTTGATCCGGGCGAGCTGCCGCACGGTCGACGCGCTCAGGAACCGGCGCTTGACGGTCCGGCCGGTGAGGCTGTCCAGCGTCTCGGCGACATCCCGATGCGTCGCCACGCCGGACGTCAGCAGGAAGTGCGACCCGACCGGCTTGTCCAGCGCGAGCACGATCGCCTTCGCGACGTCCCGGACGTCCACCCACGGTGCGTGGCTGTCGACCGCCACGCCGCCGGCGAGCAGGTTCGTCACGAAGCCGCTGCTCGTGCCCATCGCCGTGTCCTCGGGCCCGATGACGGTTCCCGGGTGGATCGTGACCCGCGGCAGGCCCGCCTTCTCGAGCTCCTCGCCCACCAGCTCGCTCTCGACCTTGGAGCGCAGGTACGGATCCGTCCAGCCCTTGTCGCCCGGCTTCGAGAGCGGCGTGGACTCGGTGACGGGCGAGTGGCCGAGCGCGTAGACGACGAGCGAGCTGATGTCGACGACCTTCTTCGTGCCCGCGTCGCGCGCCGCCTCGAGGATCGTCCGGGCGAGCGCGGCGTTGTTCGCCATCGCCGGCCCCGCCTTGCGGTCGTAGCGGTACGTCGCCGCGGCCTGGACGAGGGCATCGACACCATCGAGCGCCTTCGAGATGACCGCGCGCTGCTGCGCGTCGCCCACGACGACCTCGACACCGAGCTTCTCGAACAGCGAGCCGCTCGGCCACGCGTCGCGCGAGACGATTCGTGCCGTGTGGCCGGCTTCGACGAGCTCGCGCACCGTCGCCCGACCGAGGAACCCGGCGCCGCCGGTGACGAGAACCTTCACGACCTGAGCCTACCTTCCCACGCGATCAAGCGCGCCACCAGGCGAGATCAGCGCAAGGCGGAGGCGAGCACCGGAGCGAGCGCACCTCGAAGTGCGTGAGCGAGGGCGCGGAGCCGACAACGCCGCGATGAGCCGCATGGCGGCGCGCTAGTCGTTGTACAGCCGCTCTTCGATCAGCTTCTCCTGGACGGGCCGGCCCGTCGGATCGAAGCAGGAGAACTCGAAGTGCTTGTGGAACTCCGTGTCCACGTTGTCCGCGCCGCTGCGGTTCTTCTCCACCGAGACGATGACCCAGTCGCGGAACCGCTGCGCCTGGTACGGGTTGAACTCGATGTTGACCTTGGCGACGATCTGGTACTTCTCGTTGAGGATCAGGATGATGTCCGCCTCGTAGTTGATGGCCGACGAGCCGCGAAGGTGGTGGTTGCGCAGGCGCGCAGCCTTGAGGCCCTCCTTGTCCGCAGCCACGATCGCGATCGTCGGCACCTTCTCGGCGAGGGCGATGTCCTTGAGCCCCTGCACGACG
>DATAIB010000319.1:0-3270 GCA_036262855.1 Candidatus Limnocylindrales bacterium | reverse complement strand
CCGGTCATTCGCCACGACGTCTGCGGCGCCGGGACCTCCGTGGCGATCACGCAGCCGCAGGTGGAGGGCTGGTCGGGCGGGCTCGCGGGCGTGATCGGCGGCATGGGCGCGGGCCAGGACCGGATGGACGCGTACGGCGTGACGAGCGTCGACGGGCGGAGCGGGATTTGTGGCTCCGCCATGCCGCTCCTGCGCGGCGAGGACATCCCGGGCGGGCAGGGGATCCACACGATCGCGTCGGTGCCACTCGATGGCGACCGGTTCGAGCTGATCATCGAGTCGCTGGCCGGCAATCGCTCCGAGCTGTGGTCCGCTGTCGTCGAGGTCGGCCCGTAAGACTTCGTGGCGCGGACGGCGCCGCGTCGGCTTCGCTACCGTTGCGGCAATGGCAGGCAGCAGCATCGGCGGGCTCGGCGGGCGCGCGCTGTCGGCGCGGCTCGGACGCGTGGGCGTGTGGAGCTTCGCGCTCCAGCGCCTGACAGCCGCAGCCACGGGTAGCGCGATGCGCGCGTTCGAAGCCGCCGGCTACCCGACGGTGTGGATGCCGGAGAGCCTCGGCTCCAAGGAGGTCTTCGCGCACGCCGGGATCATGCTGGCCGGCTCGGAGCGGGCCATCGTGGCGCCCGGCATCGCGAGCATCTACGCCCGCGACCCGATGGCGATGGCCAACGGCGCACGTTCGATCGCCGAGGCGTACCCGGGCCGGTTCGTCCTCGGGATCGGCGTGAGCCACGCGCCGTCGGTCGCGACGCGCGGCGGCGACTACGGCAAGCCGATCGAGACGATGACGACCTACCTCGACGGCATGGCCGCGGCGTCATGGGCCGGCCCCGAGCTCGCCGAGCCCGTGCCGCTCGTGCTGGCGGCGCTTGGCCCACGGATGCTGGAGCTTGCGGCGGCGCGCGCCGACGGGGCGCATCCCTACTTCGTGCCCGTCGACCATACGCCCGAGGCGCGCCGCGCCCTCGGACCCGAGCCCTGCCTCGCGGTCGAGCAGACCGCGGTGCTGTCGACCGATGCGGACACCGCCCGCCGGATCGGACGGGCCTTCGCGAAGCACTATCTCGCGCTGCCGAACTACGCGAACAACCTGCGCCGGCTCGGATGGTCCGACTCCGATATCGCGAACGAGGGCAGCGACCGTCTCATCGATGCCGTGATCGCGTGGGGCGACGTCGATGCGATCGTTGCGCGTGTGAAGGCGCACCTCGAGGCCGGCGCGGACCACGTCTGCGTCCAACTCCGCGCGGAGTCGTCCGCGGATCCCGCAATCGAGGGCTATCGCGAGCTCGCTGCGGGGCTGCTCGCGCTCTGATCCACCACTCGACCGCGCGGGGCCGCACGACGCGGCGGGTATGATCCCGGCGTGACGGACACGAAGGCGCTTCGACCCTGGTCGGGGGATCGCGCGCCGGCCGACTGGGGCCTCGGCGACGGGCAGGCGGTGCCGTGGGAGTACGCGCCGGCGCCGGAATCGAAGGACGTCGTCACGATCAAGCCCCGATACGGGCTGTTCATCGACGGCCGCGAGGTGCCCGCGAGCGATGGCGGCGTGTTCGCGAGCGTCAATCCCGCGACGGAACAGGTCATCGCCGAGGTCTCGAAGGCGACCACCGCCGATATCGATCGCGCGGTCAAGGCGGCGCGCCGTGCACAGAAGACCCGCTGGGGCAACCTGCCCGGCAAGGAGCGCGCGAAGTACCTGTTCCGGATCGCGCGGATCCTCCAGGAGCGGTCGCGCGAGTTCGCCGTCCTCGAGACGATGGACTCGGGCAAGCCGATCAAGGAATCGCGCGACGTCGACATCCCGCTCGTCGCGAACCACTTCTGGTACTACGCAGGCTGGGCGGACAAGCTCGAGTACGCGTTCCCGGGTCGCGTCGCGGCGCCCCTGGGCGTGGCCGCGCAGGTCATCCCGTGGAACTTCCCGCTGCTGATGCTCGCGTGGAAGATCGCGCCGGCGCTGGCCGCCGGGAACACCGTTGTCCTGAAGCCGGCGTCCACCACGCCGCTCTCCGCGCTCCTCTTCGCCGAGGTCTGCCAGCAGGCGGACCTGCCCGCCGGCGTCGTGAACATCGTGCCCGGCCCCTCGGACATCGGCATGCACCTCGTCTCGCACCCTGACGTCGACAAGGTTGCGTTCACGGGCTCGACCGGCGTCGGCAAGCTCATCCACAAGGCGACCGCGGGCACGGACAAGGCGCTGACGCTCGAGCTCGGCGGCAAGGCCGCGAACATCGTGTTCGAGGACGCGGCGCTCGACCAGGCGGTCGAGGGCATCGTGAACGGGATCTACTTCAACCAGGGCGAGGTGTGCTGCGCGGGTTCGCGCCTGCTCGTCCAGGAATCCGTGGCCGGTCCGCTGATCGAGAAGCTCAAGGACCGCCTCGCGACGATCCGCGTCGGCGATCCCCTCGACAAGAACACCGACGTCGGCGCGATCAACTCGAAGAATCAGCTCGAGAAGATCACGGAGCTCGTCGCCGCCGGGGTGGAGGAGGGCGCAGAGCTCTACCAGCCCGCCTGCGACCTCCCGGAGCGCGGCTACTTCTTCCGGCCGACGCTGTTCACCAACGTCGCCCAGTCGCATCGGATCGCGCGGGAGGAGATCTTCGGACCGGTGCTGTCCGTGCTGACGTTCCGGACGCCCGACGAGGCGGTCGAGAAGGCGAACAACACCGAGTACGGCCTCTCGGCGGGCGTGTGGACGGAGAAGGGCTCGCGCATCCTGTGGATGGTTCGCAAGCTGAAGGCCGGCGTCGTCTGGGCGAACACGTTCAACCGCTTCGACCCGACCTCACCCTTCGGTGGCTACAAGGAATCCGGCTTCGGCCGCGAGGGCGGCATGCCCGGCCTCCACGCCTACGTCCGCCTCGAGGACCGCTGATGGCCGTCCCGAAGCAGCCGTCCAACGGCAGGACGCCCGCGAAACGCACGCCACCGGCTCGGCGGAACACAACGCCGGCGAAGCCGGCGACTGCACGGAGCGCAGGCGCGGCCGGACCGGCCGGCGCCCCGCTCGAATCCACGTCCGCGCCCGCGTCCGCGGGCCGCATCGACGTCCGCAAGACCTACAAGCTGTACATCGGCGGACAGTTCCCGCGTTCGGAGTCCGGGCGCTCGTACGTCGTCACCACCGCGAGCGGCACGCCGCTGGCCAACGCTGTCCGTGCGTCGCGGAAGGACCTCCGCGATGCGGTTCGCTCGGCGCGCGGCGCCTTCCAGCCCTGGGCGGATCGCACGGCGATGAACCGCGGCCAGATCCTCTAT